>CAZFCT010000050.1:0-1667 GCA_964517885.1 Candidatus Woesearchaeota archaeon | reverse complement strand
TCTTTGTCATACCAAATTTTTCCATAAACATTTGTTTTTTCCAAAGCATAATCCCCTGCTAAATAACTTATCACATCATAAAAATCATTTTTTGAAAGTTTAGAAAAACAATAACTTTTCCGAACTAAATCAAATAATTCGTTGATATCCCAAACTTTGTAAATCGCCATTCCGAAAATTTGCTGACTCAAAACATCTAAACAATTTTTTGGGAAATAAATCTTGTTTATTTTTTTCTCAATCATTTCTTTTTGTATAACAGAACATTCAATTAAATCGTCTCTGTCTGTTACAATTAATCTTCCCTTCGCTGTTTCGTGAAGTTTGTGTCCTGCTCTTCCTAATCTTTGCAAAGCCCTCGCGCTCGATTTTGGAGAACTTAACATTATTACTAAATCTATATAACCAATATCAATTCCTAATTCTAAAGAAGTTGAACAAACAACGACTTTTAATTTTCCGTCTCGCAATCTTTCTTCAATATCAAATCTGTGGGTTTTACTTAATGAAGAATGGTGTGCTGCGATTGTGTCATCGCCGTATTCTGTCGGAAATCTTTCTCTTAAATAATTTACAACTCGCTCTGTTGCTGAACGCGTGTTTGTAAAAATTAAAGTTGTTTTGTGTTTTTTAATTAAAGAATCAATTAAATTGTAAAGCGTGTTTCCGAAATTTTCTTCGTAAATTAAATCACCAATTGTTAAAACTTGAACATCTACATTTTTATTTAATTTTACATTTGCGATTAAAACTTCTCTGTCATTTGAGTCGCCAACAAGAAATTTTGCAACTTCTTCTAACGGAGATATCGTTGCACTTAATCCAATTTTTACTGGCCAGATTACGCTGACTTCATTTAATCTTTCTAAAGTTAAACTCAAATAAACTCCTCGTTTGTTATCCAAAGCGTGGATTTCGTCGACGATACAGAATTCTACTGATTTTAAATATTCAATAAATTTTGTAGTTGTTAACATAATTGCGAGAGATTCGGGAGTTGTTACAAGAATGTGCGGTGCTTTTCGCATCATCTTTGCTCGTTCAGATTGTGTCGTGTCGCCTGTTCGCAAACTAACTCTTATTTTCTGCAGTTTGATATTTTTTTCTTCTGCTATTTTGTAAATTTCTTCAAGAGGTTCAAGTAAATTTTTATGAATGTCGTTACTCAATGCTTTTAATGGGGAAGTGTAAACTGCGTAGACTTTATCTTCAAGCTGATTTTTTTCTGCGAGAATAACTAAGTAATTTATTATTGAAAGAAAAGCTGTCAAAGTTTTTGAACTTCCTGTCGGAGCTGAGATAAGAATATTTTTTCTTTCCCAAACATTCAGAACTCCGTATTTTTGCGTTGTAGAGAAAGATTTGAATCTTGAAAAAAACCATTCCTTAACCAAAGGATGCAAAATTCCAATTATATCTTTATCTTCCCGTTCTTCAGCTGAAAAAATTTGTGTCATATATATTCTGTAAGGTAAATATTTATAAATGTATATGAAATAGATTTCATATGAAAAAAAAGACATTTGAGATAAGTCCGTATTTTAATCATAGAAATTATAATATTTTTTTTACAAATCTTGCTAATCCTTTGAAAATTGGAATAATACTTTCGTTAAGAATTAAAGAAAAAAATGTTTCAGAACTTGTTAATGATTTGAAAGTCGAAC
>CAZFCT010000049.1:0-1674 GCA_964517885.1 Candidatus Woesearchaeota archaeon | reverse complement strand
TATTAATTTCTTCTCCGTAAATTCTTTTTAATTTTCCCTCAATTGTAATATAACAAAGTTCAAATCTATTTAAATTAAATTTCTCGTCTGTTTCATTAAATATCTCTAGTGCGAGTTTTACTCCTTCTCTTATTGTGAAATTTGAGTTATATTTTTCTCTTAATTTTCCTTTAACTTTGTCATCGTTTTCTCCAATTGCATTTGTATAATAAGAAAGATAATTTCCTGTTGTGTCACTTGTGAAAAGTTCTGGTTTTTTGTTGTTAATCCCTGCAATCATTAAAGAAACCCCAAAAGGTCTTGCTCCGCCATATTGTGTAAATTGTTGTTGAAGATTTGAAACTTCTTTTATAATTAATTCAGGTTCTATTGGAGAATCATAAGTTACTCTGTGTTGTTGTGCCAAAACTTGCGCGCGTTCAATCAAAACTCTTGCATCTGAGACAATTCCTGCAACACTCGAAATAATATGTGAATCAATTTCATAAATTTTATTTGCTGATTTTTGGACAATTAATTTATCGTCAATCCTTAAATCTGCGAGTATAAACACCCCGTCTGAACAAGTCATTCCAATACTGGAACTTCCAAGTCGAACTGTTTTTTCTGCGTATTCCACCTGAAGCAAATGTCCCTGTGGTGAAAACATCGTCGCAGTTCTATCATAACCCATTTGTTGATGTTGCATATCTAAAGGTATATCCATTTTAAAATTCTATAATCTGTATTTAACTAACTTTCTATATTCATCTAAAGATAAATGTAGGGAATTTATTTATTTCAACCGAAAATTTTAGGAAATTGGGTTATTTAAATTTTTGGGAATTCAGATAATATTCAAAAATCCTAGAGAAATCATAATCTTTCATTTTATCAAAATAATTTTTTATACCTCGCGAATTAGAAAATTCAAAAAATTCCAAATCATTACATTCTTCCAAATCTGTTTCCTCATCAAAATCTATTGTAACATAACCAAGCCCTTTATCAAAAATTTTCTGCCTTTTATGATAAAATGTAAAATCAATTCTTAATCTGTCTTCATCATCAATTCCTGTGATTAACTTCTTTATTTTCCTGTTTGAAGTATATTTCTGTTCATTTACAAATCCAACAGCATAAGGAGTTTCACTCAAAACAAAATTCAAATGTTTAACAAAATCTGCAACAGGTTTTGCTAATTTTTCTAATTTCAATCTTTTTACTTTTCCAGTTTTTTTATTAAACTGAATATCTAAATTAATTTCTTTCAAACTCATAAAAATAAGAAGAATAAATTCTATTTAAAAATTATTGTTTTTTCAAACCCCTTAGAGTTCCAGAAACTTTTTTTACTTCCATCTTCTTCGGAAAAACGCAAATCGAAGCCTGAACAGAATCTACCATTTCTCTATTTATACAAATAATTCCAGAATTCTCTTTTTCATTAATCCAACTGAGTCCTAATTTTGAAAAACCCAAAACTCCAACAAAATCAAAAATCGCTCTTTCAACATTTTTTTTCAGATTTTCTCCCTCGATAAGCAAGTATCTTTTATTCTCTCTTGCAGAAGGTTTTAAACTTTTCATAATAATTTAAGCTTAAAAGAATTTTTAAACTATTCTTTCTAAGAAATATTAAAAGATGGAAATTTTTACTGTTGGTGGATTTAATGAAGTAGGGAAAAATATGAC
>CAZFCT010000048.1:0-1807 GCA_964517885.1 Candidatus Woesearchaeota archaeon | reverse complement strand
TTACTGCTAGGACTACACGGGTATCTAATCCGTTTTGCGCCCCTAGCCTTCATCCTTTACTGTCAGAACTGTCCTCGTAAGATGCCTTCGCTGTTGTGAGTCTGCTCAAGATTAACACATTTTACCGTTACTTCGAACATACTTCTTACGTCTTCCAGTCTCTAGCCTAACAGTATTCCCTGCACGCCTTGCCTTTGAGAGACAAGATTTCACAAGGAACTTATTAAACAAGCTACGGATGTTTTAGACCCAATAATGATGGCTACGACTTGGACCGCGAGTATTACCGCGGCGGCTGGCACTCGTCTTACCCAGTCCTTATTCGCCAAACTTTTTACATTTAGCAAAAGTTTTACATTGTAAAACACTCTGGCTCGCTTTGTCACGCTTGCGCGCATTGCAAAAGATTCCTACCTGCTGCACTCCGTAGAGCTGGGAATAGTGTCTCAGATTCCCTCTCAGGGCTTCTCCGCTAAGAGCCCTTACGGATCATCGGCTTGGTGGGCTATTACCCCGCCAACTACCTAATCCGCCGCAGACCAATCCTTAAGCTCGAATTTGGGAGATAAATCTTTCCAGGGTAAATCTCCTATCAAGTATTATCCTCAGTTTCCCGAGGTTATCCTTGACTTAAGGGTATGTTATCTACGTGTTACTGAACAGTTCGCTTTCTCTCGAATAACTTGCATGTCTAAGTGCAAACCAGAGAGCCGTAGCCGCTAGCAGGATCAACTAGATTTAATAATTTCATTTTTCCGTCGATAAATCGAGAAAATCAATTACGCAATTTGTCTATAAGAAAACAAATCACTTCACACAATTCCTAATCCTCTATTGGCTTTGACAATCAATATTAGAACTACAACTAAAATGACTACTTTTACATACATCATACTTTAATGTTACAGTTGTATATCTTAAAGTACTCATTCTAATTACAAAGTTTTCAGAAAAAAGGTATTTATAAATGTTTCTGACAATTTCGTCGTCGATAAAACAAAAATTCTTCCTCGATTTTTTGTTTTTTTATTTTCAGCGTCGGAGAAATAAAAGATTATTTATTCAGAAAATTTTTTATTTTTTGCAATTGTTCTAATACTAACAACTTGCTCTTTCATCAATTGAATCCTTTCCCCTTTAGTTATTTTCTCATATTCGTTAATGAGAAATCCTTCTATTGTTTTTCCATTATATTCCGCAATCTTTATCGTTGGAGTCATAGAATAATCATTTAACAACAATCCGCGTTCAGCTTCTTGATTAATTCCAATATAAGTTATTCCATTAATCATATCGTATGCGGTTATCTTATCATTTTCCATATTTTTTACAGTCCCTGTTTCTTTAAAATAATTTCTATATTTCAAAATATATTTAATCTTTAATTTTCTTAATTAATTATGTCTTTGTTACTATATAAAAAAAAGAGAAATTTTTCTGAAACAAAAGAACCTTCACTAAAAATAAAAAAAATAATATCTCCGTCGACAAAAAAATTAATTTATGTTATTCAAGAACATCACGCGTCGCATTTACATTGGGATTTGAGATTAGAATTTGACAATGTTTTGAAAAGTTGGGCAATTCCAAAAATTCCTCCGACAGAAAAAAACGTAAAACGATTAGCAATTCAAGTTGAAGACCACCCGCTTGAATATGCAAAATTTCACGGAATAATTCCTGAAGGAAATTACGGTGCAGGTGAAGTAAAAATTTGGGATAAAGGGTTTTACAAATTAATTGAAAAAAACTCAAAAAAAATAATCTTTGAAATCCACGGAAAAAAACTAAAAGGAAAATATTGTTT
>CAZFCT010000047.1:0-1892 GCA_964517885.1 Candidatus Woesearchaeota archaeon | reverse complement strand
TTTTATGCAGCAGGTGCTGGAACAGATTATGGAACATCTTCATCTATGAGATGGAAAGAAAATATTACAGAAATTTCAAATGCACTTGATAAAGTTTTGAATTTGCGAGGAGTTTATTTTACTTGGAATGGTTACAACAATAATACAAATGATGATATGGGTTTCATTGCAGAAGAAGTTGGAGATATTGTTCCAGAGATAGTTGGATTTGAAAATTCATCAAATGAATCAAATTATTATTACAACGAGAAAGGAGAAAAGAAACTTTACGCATCAGGTGTTGATTACGGAGCATTAACTCCAATGTTAGTTCAGGCAATTAAAGAACTAAAAGAAGAAAAAGATAAAGAGATAGAAGAACTTAGAAAAGAAAATAATTTAATAAAAGAAGAATTATGCAAAAAAGATAATTCTTATTCTTGGTGTAAGAACTAAATAGAAACATTTTTATATACAATTAAACATATTTGTTTATTATGGTACAAAAAAGTAGTTATTTTAGAACATTAGAAGTTTTTTTTACAGAACCAACAAATTTACACTTTATTAAAGAAATAAGCAGAAAAATAAAAATTGCTCCGACTTCAATTAAAAAAAATATTCAGTTATTATTAAAAGAAAATTTAATTATAAAAAAAGAGTCAAAACCTTTTGATGGTTATGTTGCAAATAGAAATAATCAGAAATTTATTTTTTTAAAAAAAGTTTATAATTTATTTTCTTTAGAAGAAATAAAAGATTTTGTTGAAAAAAATATATCTCCCAAATTATTTGTTGTTTTTGGTTCTTATTCTTTAGGAGAAGATATAGAAAATTCAGATATTGATTTATTTATGCTCTCCAAAACAAAAAAATTAGATTTAAAGAAGTTTGAAAAAAACTTGGAGAGAGAAATAAATTTGATAATTCTTAATGATTTCAAAGATTTAGAAAAACCCTTGCAACACAAAGTTCATAATGGTATTTTATTATGTGGGGGGTATGATGGATGAAGAAATTTTTACGATAAGAAAAGATAAGGAAAGAGCAAAAAGTATTTTAAACACTGCAAAAGAGAGATATTCTCTTATAAAATTTACCCTCGCTCAAAAATTTTCAAAATTATTGAAGAATATTATGAAATAATCAAAGAATGTATTCTTTCTTTAATGTATCTTGAAGGGGTAAAATGTTTAAGTCATTTGAAATCTATTGAATGGTTTAATCATAATTTTAATATTTTTTCCAGACGCCAAATAGGTTTAATTGATAGTTTAAGACGATTGAGAAATGGAAGTCTTTATTATGGAGAATGTGCAAATAAAATATTTTTAGAAAATAATGAAAGTGAAATAAATAGTTTAATCAAGATTTTAATTAAATTTACTGAAGAAAAAATTAATTTATAATTCTTATTCTTGGTGTTAATATCTTAGGTGAAATAATTCTACTCTTATTGGAAAATTCATCCCTTTTGGAAGTTTAGAAGTTGCTTTCAAATATTGTTTATTGTTCTTGATGAGAGCATCCATTTGTGATAAAGAAAGTCCAATGTTAACTGCTGTTGCTAATTTACCTGTTTTATCTATTTTATAACTTAAAAAATTTCCTCCAAATATTACTGCAATATTTAAAAGATATTTTAATTCTATATTCCCTGATTCAAAAAGATATTTAGTTATGGGATTTTGTTCTTCTGCCCAATTTTCATTTAAAGCAGGAATTGTTTGTAAGTAAAGGTCATTATAATCCAGATAAGCATTTTGCATGGCCATGTATAAATTTTCTGTTAATCTATTGTCTTCTTTTGGTTTAATATAATTTTTTTGTGATTTTCTTTTGAGATATTCTTGAAAGTTTTCTATTTTAACAGGTTTTACAACTTCCTCTGCTGTTACTGAAGGATTTGCAAA
>CAZFCT010000046.1:1305-1976 GCA_964517885.1 Candidatus Woesearchaeota archaeon | reverse complement strand
TGGCGGCTCTGATGACTTCCGATCTTAACGATACCGACAGGATCGCTATTGAAATTGCCGAAAGCGAAAGGATGGGGATAAAGGTAATGCCTCCTGATATAAATGAATCGTTTGTCGATTTTGGCGTAGTCAAAGAAACCGGCAACATCCGCTTTGGCCTAGCGGCGATTAAGGGAATCGGAGAAGTGCCGGCTCGGGTAATTGTCAGAGAACGCAAAAAAAACGGGTCATTTAAGTCGCTGGAGGATTTTATAGACAGAGTGACAAAGACCGATGTAGAAGGAGCGGGCGAGAGAACCATTTTAAATAAAAAGATATTAGAATCTCTGGCAAAATCGGGAGCGCTGGACGATATGGGCGAGCGCCAAGCTATTGTGTCAGGTATGGACACGATAACCGATCGAATCAAAGAAACAAACAAAAACAAAAAATCGGCCCAAATAGGGCTTTTCGGCGAAGTTATTTCGGGCGATATAGAGTTGGGGGAATTACATTTACCTCAAGAAGAACCTGCTCCGAAGTCTCAACGCCTAGCGTGGGAAAAAGAACTGTTGGGAATGTATCTTTCCGAACACCCCCTGCGTGAGATTGGAGCAAGCTTGAGGAAGGTAGCGACCCATCAAATCGATCAGATAAATTTGCAGATGGAAGGCAAGAGGGTCAAAATATGC
>CAZFCT010000046.1:683-1295 GCA_964517885.1 Candidatus Woesearchaeota archaeon | reverse complement strand
ATTTTAACTACGACCAAGAAAATAAATACAAGGTCGGGCGAACCGATGCTTTTTGCGGGAGTTGAGGACTTATCAGGTAAAACCGAAGTGCTTGTCTTTCCCAAAATGCTGAAAAATAGCGAGGCGCTGTGGCAAGGTGATGCGGTCTTGATAATTAGCGGAAAAGTTTCCACCAAGGACGGAGAGGTTAAGATTTTGGCTGATAAGGTTGAAAAATATGATCCCGAGAAGGTGAAAAATATTCCGGAGGAAACGATGGTAACCGTCTCCGATGAAGATGAAATTGTTGAAATTAATCTTGACGAAGAGCCGGAATCGCAAACCCTTTCCCAAATCTTTGAAGAAAATTATAAACAATCTAAATTTACTCTCGAGTATGAGGGTATTTATTATATTATTCTGCCCAAAGGGGGTAAAAAAGCAGACCTTGTCAAAATAAAAGAACTTTTAACCCAAAATCTCGGTCAAATACCGGTGGAGTTGGCTTACAAGCAAAACGGAGAATACCAAACTAGAAAAACTTCGGTGAAAGTCGAGACCTCTAGTTCACTTGATCGGGCAATTGCAAAAATATTAGCTTGACAGATTTTTAAAATAAGCTATTCTGAAACT
>CAZFCT010000046.1:0-673 GCA_964517885.1 Candidatus Woesearchaeota archaeon | reverse complement strand
CTAGTTCAATGGCGACGGGGCGGAGGAGTAATAAGAAGTCCCGCGTATGGGACTTGGCCTTAGGGCTAAACCTAGCAAACCCCCCCCGTTGCCACGAGCAGGCAGAGGCCGTCTTTTGCCCAGGCTCCCCTTGGGAGGCTGGGCGCAATCATCCTTTTACCTGCCTGCAGTGCCGTACCGGGGCCCCGCGCAACACTCAGTTGCGTCGGGGCCCCTCCTCTTTTATAAGCTAAAATTATTGACAAAAAATTAAAAATAACGTAAACCAAAGGTACTGAGTGGGCGGAGAATCATGGGGTAATCACAATCTCTACCTGCTCGGTTTGCACCACCTCTAGGCCCTCCCCTCCGTTCCAAGGAGGTGGCGGAGGCGAGAGGCCGATTTGTACCGAGGGACCGCGCGCTACCTGTAGCGTCGGTCCCTCACCCTTAAAATAAAAAAAGCCCTTTCGGGCTTATTTTTTAACTCAAGCAATGATTATCGGCTAATATATGGACAATTGTCTTTTTGCTCCAAGCATCTCCAGTGGGAGATAACATTAGAAATGTCAAGGGCGTTTAAAATATCTTTTTCTCCTGTAGCATTGACCAGATTATAATCATTCTCGGCTTGTTTCCAGTTGGTGACCAAGACGGAAATATCAAGACCGTTGACGGTACCGTCATCCTGGGC
>CAZFCT010000045.1:0-2131 GCA_964517885.1 Candidatus Woesearchaeota archaeon | reverse complement strand
GCAACTACACTTTTATTATTTTTTAATTCGTTGTAAATCTCTTTACCCATTTCTTTCCAATGTGAGATATTTATATCTTCAGAAAGAAGTGAAAAAACATTTTTGAAATTAACTTTACCGAAATTGTTTATCTCAGGAAATTGTTCAACAAATTCCTTATTTGAAATTGAAGGGTACACTGCTCCAGTTTTGTATTCAACTTTAGAGGAAATTGTTCCACCGAAAGTTAAAATTGAAATGTCATTATCCTCATTAAAAAAATTATCGGAAGATTCATTATTTTTAAAAGAATAACCTTCACCTATAAATTTAATTGAATCATTAATTTCTAAACCTACATTATAACCATTATTTAACTTTACAATTAAAATGTCTGATTCTTTCTCGGAATTATCAAGAAGAATACCATTGTATTCTTTACTTCCAATCACCATTGAAATTTCATTTCCTATTTTTACTTTTTGTTTTTCCAACTTTTCTTTTACTTTTTTTGAGTATGACATTTTTTACACCTTTTTTATTTACTTTTACTTTTTTCTTTTCCTTTACTTTTACTTTTTTCTTAATTTGTTTTTTTGTTTTTGATGGAGACATTTCTTCAGATAAAACTTCAGGTAATTCTTTTTTAGAATCATCAAACCCTTTCAAAAAATTGTAAACTAGTTCACCTAAATCTTCAGTCCAATAACCTCCTTCAAGAACAGCAAAAATTGGTGAATTAATTTCCCTTGCCTTTGTGTTTAATATTTTACCTAATGTTTTGAAAGTTTTGGGTGAACGTATACTTGAAGTTGTTCCGTAAAATATGTCCTTAAAATAAATATTAAATCCTGCTGAAACACAAATCATATCAGGTTTAATATCATCAATGTAAGGTAATACTTTTGAACGTACATTTTCCAAAAATTCATTATCATCAATCCATAACCTGTTTTCAATTAATTTTAAATGCTCAGTACTTTCATTTTCTTTACCTACGTAAGGAAAAACAGTTTCAGCAAATTGATGAATTGAAACAATATAAACATTGGGATTATCTTTGAAAATATCATTTGTACCTTTACAAAAATGTGCATCAAAATCAAAAATTAAA
Source organism: Candidatus Woesearchaeota archaeon (assembly GCA_964517885.1). GTDB lineage: Archaea > Nanobdellota > Nanobdellia > Pacearchaeales > GW2011-AR1 > RBG-13-33-26. Next base: position 1,038 of record CAZFCT010000045.1, on the reverse strand, counting down.
ATTTTAAGTTTAGGATTTTTCTCAAGTAAATTCAATACAGCAACAGCTATATTATTTACATATGAATTATTTTCAAAAAAGTCACGGCCAGCAAAATTACCTTTTGGCCTTGTAAGAGCAAATGAGAATTTTTTATTTTTAAATGAATATTCACAAGCATCAATTGCACTTCCTGCTGAAAGTTTTAAAACAGTGAAAGTTCCTTTAGTAATTGGATCTTCAGGAAAATATTTCTTTATCCTTTCAGGGTTTTTTAATTCATTTAGATATTGCTCATTATGTGCAAGTAATAATTGATTTTCAGATGCAGAATTTGGTTGAATTAATTTAAACTTTAAATCAGAATTATTTAGATATTTTAAAATTACATCTAACCTCACACCTAAATCAGGTTCAGCTCCTTTAAATCCAATAATTTGTTTTTTTGAAAAATATATATTAATCATATTTTATCATCTCATATTTAATTACCAAACAACTTTGAAATCCTTCCGATTATGTTATTTATTATGGAAGTTACTGTATTCATGAAAGAATCAATTGGAGATAAAACAACTTCTTTTTCCTCTTCAATTATCTCTTCTTCTTCAACTATTTCATCTTCAGTTTCATTTAAATCTTCATTTTCAGTTTCATTTAATTTATCCTCTTCTTCAACTTCAACGATTTTTTCACAACCGTTCAAGGCACAATCTGAAACCATATCTTTAATATTCTCATCAAATTCTATCATTCTTCCTTTATAATAAGTTAACTCGTTTGAGACAATACGAATTCCTTTAACCCTTTCAATTTCATTTTTAATGGAGGTTAAATTAGAATCATACTTTGTGTCTTTAAGAACAGGTAATCCCTTCTCATACGTTTCCAATGCTTTATTAGCTTCATAATCAACTTCTTTTCTTTTAACAACTAAAGTGTTGATATCAATTTTAAGTTTAGATAATGTAGAATAATATGAATTTCCCTTTTCAATTGCAATCTTATAATTGCCTTGATTTTTTGATGCAAGCATGTCATCAACATAAACGGAAGCAG
>CAZFCT010000044.1:0-2160 GCA_964517885.1 Candidatus Woesearchaeota archaeon | reverse complement strand
CGGATTAAAACACGAAATGAAAGATATGGATGTTGTAGAATTTAAAACAAAATAAATTATAGTTTTATGGAATGAATTGTAACTGTTGGATGAGTCCCACTTAATAAAAAACTCAAAAGATTATTTCCTACTTTTACCCAAAATAAATTGTTTCCTTGAATTAATGGAGAAACCTTTATCCCATGACCTGCATCAAGGAGGGTTTCTTCTCCAGAACTAATATCATAAAGGTGAATTTGATTATCCCCTATAAATAAAGTTTTAAGGTTAAATGGGGGAACTGCTACCCAAGAAATCTTCCCTTCAGAAAAATCCCAAGTAAAACCTGAGCGATCAATATCCCTTAAATCAATATCGAAATCTCCAGTAGAACCATCAGATAAATTATAATAAGAAAAACCCACCAAATCTAAATCAATTTGACTTCCAGAAGTATCAAAAGCCAATTTTTCAAAAACAAGCAAATCTCCATCTTTCTTAAAAGTGGGAATTCCAGAAAGATTCTCCAAAAGATTTATATCAGAAGTTTCACTTAATAAATCTCTTTTTGCCAAAGTAGTATAAGTTTCTCTTGCATAAGCTGGCTCTCCATTATCAGTCATAAAACTAAAATAAACTTCATTTTTGTTTATATCAATTACAGTAACTGGTGCGTAAAAGGGTGTGTAAAAAGATTCAATTAAACTGCTTTTCTGGGTTATCGAATCTAAAGCAGAAAGTAGTTCCCAAGAACCAGTACCGAGACCATACATTGTCCCATCTTCTTCAATCTGACAATCAGAAGTGGCCAAATAAAAAAGCCCTTCTTCTAAAGGTAAAAAACGAATATCAGAAAGAACAGCAATTTGTCCGTCACTAATATTGCAATTTGTATCACTCGGAGCCAAAGATTCAGAACTCAAGGAAAATTCAATTTCCCTATCTTGAATATTATAAAAAATAATTTCATCATTCAAAGTATCTCGAAGAATAACATAATCTAAAGTAATAACTGGCTCTATATACCTTGCCTCATTTGAAGCTACCTCGATATCCTGTCTTTCTCCAGTATTTGTATCAACAAAAAAATAATATGATGCTCCAGAATAACTTCCCTGTTTATAATCCTCAACCCCATAAACTAAAATTAAATTATCAGATACAGCATAGTAAGAAATAAAAGGGTGTGCTCCGGAAACTTTAGTTATATCAACTATCTCTGCACTAACAAAACCCATAATAATTAAAGAAAAAATTAAACTAACAATAATCAAAATCTTTTTCATAATATAACAAGAGAGAGAGTTTATAAATTTTATTCATAAGCTTCACTCATTAATTTTTCTAAAACCTTTTTCTCTTTTTGAACAGGTTTCAAAATTTCAATAATTTCTTTAGCGACAGCAATCTTCAAATCCATAGGATGCAATTTTTTTTCAACAAAATCTTTTTCAACTTCTTCATAAGAATTATAAGAAACATCTCCACCAAATTTCTCATCTCTTTTAACAACAAACTTTTCTTTTTTATCCCCTTTAATTGTCATAATAACATATTTCAAAAAAGCCATAACTCCATTATCTGGATTTCCTTCAACACAATCAGCAGCATTAACTTTTTGCAGGATTGTTTTTTCATCGTCGAGAAAATCAATTTTTGATTTCACATTTGATGAAGACATTTTCTTTCCAACTAATCCTGGAATTAAAGGATTCATAATTTCAATTCTTGAATTATAACCAATCTTTGGCAAATTCTCCCTCGCTAAAACCATAATTTTTCTCTGGTCAGTTCCACCCAATTGGCAATCTACTTTAAGATATTCTTCATCCATAGCTTGCATTAAAGGATAAATAATTCCTGAAAGTTTAGGATTATCTCCCATCTTCACAACATCCGACGCTGCTTTCGTCGCGTCGTGAACAGAAACATTCGACGACATTTGCAAAACATCATACATATATTCTGGTTTAAGTTCTAACTCACTCCCCTTAATAATTTCAAGTTCAGAAATATCAACTCCAATTGATTTAATCAACAAAGGAATTATCTTAGAATAATAATCATATCTTTTCTCAAGAATATTCCACGGAACATTATCCAACGCTGCGTGCAAATCAGCAATTAAAATTTTAACATGAAAACCCGCCCTCAAAAAATCCGCAATTTTCAAAGCAGGAA
>CAZFCT010000043.1:0-2517 GCA_964517885.1 Candidatus Woesearchaeota archaeon | reverse complement strand
AAAAGATGGAAATTTTTACTGTTGGTGGATTTAATGAAGTAGGGAAAAATATGACTGTTGTAAATACAGGAGAAGATGTTTTCATATTTGATATGGGTGTTTTTCTTCCTGCAATAGTTCAACTCCAAGAACAAGAAACAGGACAACAAATTTATCCTGAGAAAAAATTACGAAACATTGGAGCTTTACCAGACGATTTATTATTAGATAAATTAAATTTAAGAGATAAAGTTCGTGCAATTTTTTTAGGACACGCACATCTGGATCATATTGGAGCAGCACCCTATATTTCTTATAGATACAATGCACCTCTCGTCGGAACGCCCTTCACTCTCGAAGTTTTAAAAAAAATTTTAGACGACGACGGAATAAAAATTCCAAACGCAATGAAAACTGTAAATCCAAACGGAACATTTTTTGTCAAAGGAAAAAGTTACAACTACCAAGTTGATTTCATAAATATTACACATTCGACGATACAAACCTCAATGATTGCTCTTCATACAAAAGAAGGAATTATTCTTTATGCAAATGATTTCAAATTAGACAATAACCCAATTTTAGGGCTCCCACCAAATTATGATTTATTAAGAAAACTTTCTAAAGAAGGAATTAAAGTTTTAATTGTTGATTCACTTTATTCTGGTGTTGAAAGAAAAACTCCCTCGGAAAAAATCGCAAGAGCTTTAGTTGAAGAAGTTTTACTCACGACAAAAAATGAAGATTCTGCAATTTTTGTTACAACTTTTTCTTCACATATTGCAAGATTAAAAAGTATTGTTGACTTCGGAAAAAAACTTGACAGAAAAATTTATTTTATGGGTAGAAGTATGAAAAAATATGTTTCTGCAGCAATTGACGTCGGAATGTGTCCGTTTCAAAAAGATATTCAACTTTTAAGTTATAAAAATCAAATTGATACTGTATTAAAAAGAGTAGAACGCGAGAGAAAAAAATCTTTAATTGTCTGCACAGGACACCAAGGAGAACCCGGAAGTATTATGGATAAATTATCAAGAGGAAATCTTTCATTTTCTTTCAAGCCAGGGGATAACGTTGTGTTTTCTTCTAAAACAATTCCGTCTCCAATAAATGTTGAAAATAAACAACAACTTGATAAAAGATTAAAAAAATCTGGAGTAAGAATTTTTGATAATATTCATGTTTCTGGACATGCTAGTCGAGAAGATTTGCGCGATTTGATTTCATTCATTCACCCCGAACATATAATCCCTGCTCACGGTTCTACAATGCAATTGGAACCAATGGTAGAACTTGCAAAAGAACTTGGTTACAAAGCTGGAAAAAATTGTCATCTTCTTGATAATGGTGGAAAAATAAAATTATAAAAATTTTATAAATCCTCATTACTTCTCTTTTAAATGGTTAATGAAGAAATTGTTGGCGGATTAAAAAATGCTCTTGATAGGGGAAGTTCTCTTCAAAAAGCAATGATGACTTTTTTTAATGCGGGTTATGGAAAAAAAGAAATTGAAGACGCTGCCGCAGTTTTGTTAAATTATTCTCCAGTAAAAAAAGAAGTAACTCCTATTGTTCCCACAACAAAAGAAATAAAATCAGATAAGGAAAAAGAAGAACAAAAAACCGAAGAAGTAAAAGAAACTACACCTCCTCAATTACCAAATAAAAAAAATGAAAATGCAAAAGAAAATAACTTTCCTAAATTACCTCCACAAAAAGTTGTACAAAAAGTTTCACAATATGGTGAAGAGAACAACCCGCAAGAACCAAATGTTCCAACACCTCCTGGAATGAAAACTGCTACATTTAAACAAGTTACGCCAAAAACAGAAAAACAAATTCAGAAAAAAGAAGAAAAAACAAAAAAATCTAGTTCACGAAAAGGAATCATAATCGCTTTAGTTATCCTTCTAGTTCTTTTAATTGGAATATTAATTTCAATTTTTCTTTTTAGAGCACAAATAATTGATATACTCGGTTCTATTTTAACTTAAAATGATTTACGAACCAGCAGAGGATTCTTTTTTAATGTCGCGAATTCTAAAAGAAGAAATCCCAAAATTATTACTTAAAAATACAGATTTAAATTTTTTAGAAATTGGTGCAGGTAGTGGAATTCATCTTGAAACAGCAAAAAAATCGGGGATAAAATTAGAAAATATTTTTTCTTCAGACATTGATAAAAAATCTGTTTCACATTGTCAACTTTTAGGTTTTAATTGTGTTCATTCTGATTTATTTGAAAAAATTCCTAAACAAAAATTTGACTTAATAATTTTTAATCCCCCTTATCTCCCAGAAGATTCTCGCGAACCAAAAGATTCACAAAAAACAACGACAGGCGGGAAAAAAGGAAACGAAATAATTTTAAAATTTTTAAAACAAGCGAAAAATTTTCTTTCTGAAAACGGGAAAATTTTTCTTATAACTTCATCTCTCGCAGAAGATATAAATTTCAAAAAACGCGGTTATAAATCAAAAGAAATAGGATGTGAAAAATTATTTTTTGAAAGATTATGTATCTGGGAATTAAAA
>CAZFCT010000042.1:0-2658 GCA_964517885.1 Candidatus Woesearchaeota archaeon | reverse complement strand
GATTTTCTGGTTTCAAAAAATTCATAACTTTTTCTATATTCATTTTCTCTCCCGCGACGTAAAAACTGTTATCATTAATTCCAAGTTCAATATCTCTACCGCCTGCCCGTCCCAAAAGAAAACCAATCGCGCGCGATAAAGCATCGTTAACTCTTCGCCCATACATTGAATGAAAAATCAAATAATGTTTTTGCGAATTGTATCTTTCAACTAAAAGAGTTTCTGAATTTGGAATTTCTAAATAATTAAATTGTTCGTTGAAATAATTATAAATTGAATTTGCAACAGAATCTGTAACATAAAGAGTTTCTTTAACGAATTCTATAATTTCTTGTTTTTTAATTTTCTTTTTGAATTTATTGTTCATTGAAGTTCTGAATTTATTAATTTCCATTGCAGAATCAAAACTTAGAGGCAACATTTCTGAAAACCACGACGGAATTGTTGGCGAACGCTCTGTTGCGTTTTTAACATAAATATTCATTCCTTTAGTATAAAGATAAACATATTTTTTTCCACCGAGGACAAAAACGTCGCCTTTTTTCATTCGTTCTAAAAATCCTTCGTCAATCGCGCCGACAAGTTCGCCGGAAGGTGCAAGTTTAACTGTAATAAAAGATTCATCTGGAATTGTTCCAATATTTGTTAAATACAAAACTCTCGCAAGTTTACCTCTTTTCCCAATTTGTTTTGTTTCTTTGTCATACCAGATTTTCCCGTAAACATTTGTTTTCTCTAAAGCATAATCTCCTGCTAAATAACTTATCACATCATAAAAATCATTTTTTGAAAGTTTAGAATAACAATAACTTTTCCGAACTAAATCGAATAATTCGTTGATATCCCAAACCTTGTAAATTGCCATTCCGAAAATTTGCTGACTCAAAACATCTAAACAATTTTTTGGAAAATAAATCTTGTTTATTTTTTTCTCAACCATTTCTTTTTGTATAACAGAACATTCGACTAAATCGTCTCTGTCTGTAACAATCAATCTTCCCTTCGCTGTTTCGTGAAGTTTGTGTCCTGCTCGTCCTAATCTTTGCAAAGCTCTTGCACTCGACTTCGGAGAACTTAACATAATTACTAAATCAATATAACCAATATCAATTCCTAATTCTAAAGAAGTTGAACAAACAACGACTTTTAATTTTCCGTCTCGCAATCTTTCTTCAATATCAAATCTGTGGGTTTTACTTAATGAAGAATGGTGTGCTGCGATTGTGTCATCGCCGTATTCTGTCGGAAATCTTTCTCTTAAATAATTTACAACTCGCTCTGTTGCTGAACGCGTGTTTGTAAAAATTAAAGTTGTTTTGTGTTTTTTAATTAAAGAATCAATTAAATTGTAAAGCGTGTTTCCGAAATTTTCTTCGTAAATTAAATCACCAATTGTTAAAACTTGAACATCTACATTTTTATTTAATTTTACATTTGCGATTAAAACTTCTCTGTCATTTGAGTCGCCAACAAGAAATTTTGCAACTTCTTCTAACGGAGATATCGTTGCACTTAATCCAATTTTTACTGGCCAGATTACGCTGACTTCATTTAATCTTTCTAAAGTTAAACTCAAATAAACTCCTCGTTTGTTATCCAAAGCGTGGATTTCGTCGACGATACAGAATTCTACTGATTTTAAATATTCAATAAATTTTGTAGTTGTTAACATAATTGCGAGAGATTCGGGAGTTGTTACAAGAATGTGCGGTGCTTTTCGCATCATCTTTGCTCTTTCGGATTGTGTCGTGTCGCCTGTTCGCAAACTAACTCTTATTTTTTGCAACTTAATATTTTTTGATTCTGCGATTTTGTAAATTTCTTCAAGGGGTTCAAGTAAATTTTTATGAATGTCGTTGCTTAATGCTTTTAACGGAGAAGTGTAAACTGCGTAAACTCTGTCTTCTAATTGATTGTTTTCTGCGAGGATAATTAAATAATTTATTATTGAAAGAAATGCAGTCAAAGTTTTTGAACTTCCTGTCGGTGCTGAAATTAAAATATTTTTTCTTTCCCAAACATTCATAACACCAAATTTTTGAGTTATTGAAAAATTTTTGAATCTTGAGAAAAACCATTCCTTAACTAACGGATGTAAAATTCCCATTATCTCTTTATCTTCGTGTTCTTCTGCTGAATAAACTTTTGTCATAAATATCTCGTGGGAACCTATTTTAAAAAGTTTTTTGAGTATAATAATTTATAAATAAAGCAATTTTTATTAAATTATGGAATATGTGCCTGATCTCCAATACGAAGAAGCAAGTAAATTAGTTAAGAAATTATCTGAAGAAGGAGCCAAAGTAACTAAAAACGAAAAGTTACTTATATATTACATACAAAAAAACTACGGGAATTTTAATAAAACGAAAGAAAGATTAAATAGATACGACGAGGTTCTTGCTGCTTTCAAAAGCATATTACCTAAAGAGTTTGATGCGAATACTCCTATTAGATAATTACATAAAATTTATAAATGTATATGAAATAGGTTTCATATGAAAAAAAAGACATTTGAGGTAAGTCCGTATTTTAATCACAGAAATTATAATATTTTTTTTACAAATCTTGCTAATCCTTTAAAAATTGGAATAATTCTTTCATTAAGAATTAAAGAAAAAAATGTTTCAGAACTTGTTAATGATTTGAAAGTCGAAC
>CAZFCT010000041.1:0-2727 GCA_964517885.1 Candidatus Woesearchaeota archaeon | reverse complement strand
TCTGTTAAAATTATGTGGTAATACATGGAAAATCATTAGAAAATAAGATTTTAAATTTTTTTATTAGAAAAATAGATAAAAAAGAATATAAAAGATTATAAATTCTAAAATATTCATCAAAAGATGGAAACAGACAGTTTATCCAATCTGAGGGACTTTGTTTCTCTAATTGAAAGCGAAAAGATTGAACCATTAATGGCTTATTCAGAAGCTTACGGCGGGGAACGAGCATAAATTAGTAAAATGTTAACTGCAGTAATAGAATTGACTGAAAAATGTAATCTGGGATGTACCTTTTGTTTAAGACCCTCTTTTAATGCTCCTTTAATGTCCTTAGAAATTTTAGAAAAAATAATAAAACATTTATTTGAATATGAAAAAGAGAGAATTGATTTTATTTGGCATGGGGGAGAACCGCTACTTCTTGGTTTACCTTTTTTTAAAAAAATAGTAGAATTTCAAAAAAAATATAATAATAACAAAACAAAAGTTTTGAATAATGTTCAAACCAATGCTACTTTATTGACTAAAGATTTTATAAAATTTTTTGAACAAACAGGATTCTTAATTGGCACAAGTATACAGGGACCAAAAGGAATACATGATAAAACAAGAATAGATCTTTTAGGGAACGGAAGTTTTGAAAGAGTCATCTCCAAGATAAAACAATTAAAAGAAAAATCATCTGCAATAGCAGTTTTAACTAAAGATATTCTAGGAAAAGAAGAAGAGACATACAAAACTTTAAAAAAATATAGTCGCGGGGCTAGAATTTCTGAATATTTTCCTGGGGGGAAGATTCCAAAAGAAAAAGGGGGAGATTTATCTATGCCAACGCCAGAAGAATATGGAAAATCTATGATTCGATTCTATGAAATCTGGAAGAGAGATAAACATCCCTTGGAGTTAAGGCCGATAACAGAGATTATTCAATCATTTATTCAAGGAAAGTCTAACGGATGTATTTATTCACAATATTCATGTAATTTTATAGTTTTAGGGATAAAATGTAATGGAGATTTTTACACTTGTTTAAGGGCAGCAGGAAATAAAAAATTCTTTTTGGGAAATGTTAAAAAAGAAAATCCCTTAAACAAATTTCCTACTTATGGAAAAAGAAATTATAAAAAAAGGATGAATGCATTAAAAAAAGAGGGTTGTTTGGATTGTGAATTTTTTAATCAATGCAATGGAGGTTGCCCCCAAGAATCCCTTCGATTGTTTGGGGACTATAATCATAAAACCTATTATTGCAAAGGAAGAAAAATGTTACTTGAAGAAATAAAAAAAGATATAGATAAAATAAAAAATGAACTTTAAAGATTATAAACAAATAAATGAATTAAAAGAGATTTTTAAAACAGAACAGAGTGAAGTTTTTTTAACAAACGACAAAAAAATATGTAAACATTATTTTAATTTAAAAGATAAAGAAAATGAGTGTTTTTTTTACAATTTGGCTAAAAAAAATAATTTAATTAAAACCCCAAGACTTTTTTATGTTGGAAAAGATTTCATTGAAATAGAATTTCTTAAAAAAGAAGGCAAGATAGATTTAACGGAAGTGATAAGTTCGGTCTCTAATTTATACAAAAGAACAATGGGAACAACTGTTCCCCTTCAACATGTTGGCTTATCCCCCGAAAAATTATTTCATAGATTGAATTACTTGCAAGAGGAAATTAAAAAGAGAGAAGTTAATCCCGAAATATTAGAGAGGGCAAAATCATTTGTATCAAAAAGATATATTTACACAAAAGAAGAATGTTTGATCCACGGGGATTTAAAATCTCCACACATTTTTCAAAAAGATAAAGAAGTTAAGTTTATCGACTTTGCTTTGGCGGGAATAGCTAATCCTTTTTATGACTTATCTTTTTTGTGTATGGAAGAGCAAGAAGATAAAGAAGGTGTTTTTAATCAGATTATGGATTTCTCTTTTTATATTTTAAAAGATAAGTTTGATTTAACAAAAGAAAGAACATCAGATTATCTTAAATCCTCCATTTTTTATAGAACTCTTTACTTATTTGGATTTGCCCTAAGACATAGAGAACAAAAATCTCTGGATAGAATAATTAATGAATTAAATAATATTTTAACAGATTAATGAGAATCTATTTATTGCGTCATGCAGAAAGAAAACACGGAGAAGAACAAGATGAACTTACTGAAAAAGGAATTAGACAATCTAATGATATTGTTACATCTTTAAAAAAATTAAATTTTGATAAAATTATTTGTGCAAATACTAACCGGGCTAAAAAGACGATTGAACCTTTTTTAAAAGAATTTTCTGGAGAAGTAAATTATACTAGTTTGGTTAATGAACAGGAGATGGGTGAGCTTACAGGAAAAACAGGTTCAGAATATCGGAAACAATTAGGAAGATCAGGATTAAGTAAAGAAGAATTTAGACCGAAAGGAGGAGAAAATTATTTTGATTTAATAAATCGTGCAAAGAAATTTTTAGAAATTATAAAAAAAGGGGGAAGTAAAAATATTTTAGTTTCTACTCATGCAGGATTTATTCGTTCAGTCGTAATTAATCTTTTGGACTTGCCACGGGAAAATTTAATTTTTGATTCTGCGTCATTGACAATTCTTGAATTAGATAATAATTTTAAGATAGTTAATTATGAATTAAACAAAAAGTTAAACGAGAATTAATCAAAGTTTTCTTAAATTCCACAGAATTCTTTTATTAAAAATTTGTTCCTAACTTCT
>CAZFCT010000040.1:0-2965 GCA_964517885.1 Candidatus Woesearchaeota archaeon | reverse complement strand
CGAAGCAATTTTTTATGTTACAGAAAAAGGAATCTGTGATGATAAATAATTTCTAATAATTTTTATAAACTATTTAAGATTAATTTTATGATGAATAATAAAAGAGTTGAAATAGAAAATTTTGTTATAATTTTTTAAATAATTAATTTGCGATTTCGTCGTCGTCAAACCAAAGTTTTATTTCTCTTTTTGCACTTTCTATTGAATCTGATGCGTGAATAACTGTTTCATGACAATTTGTTTTTGTGTTAATTTTTCCATATTTTCCTCTGATGCTCCAAGGTTCGCATTCATCGGGATTTGTTTTTCCAATTGCTTTTCTTACTTTTTTTACTGCATCTTTTCCTTTGTAAATTATTGCAATAACTTTTTCTTGGTTGTGAAGTTCTCCTGTTAAATGTTTTATTAATTCTTCAAAAAAAGGTTTTCCTTTGTGTTCGGAGTAATGCATTTCAGCGAGTTCTCTTTTTACATTTGAAAGTTTTAATGCAATCATTTTCAAATTCAGCGAATATAAATCTGTAATTATATTTCCAGCGAGATGTTTTGCCATTGCGTCTGGTTTAATTAAAACTAAAGTTTTTTCCATCCAAAGAGAATAAAATTTATGTTTAAAAATCTTGTGTAGTATATTAGTTAAATTTTTAATGTTGTTAATTTGTAAACAATTATGATAAATTTTGACGAGGTTATTTTTGGGGATTTTCATATTCATTCAAAATATTCGCGTGCGTGTAGTAAAAATATTTCTTTTGAAAATCTTGTTAAATGGGCGAAGATAAAAGGTTTGGGTTTGTTAGGAACTGGAGATTTTACGCATCCCTCGTGGATTAAAGAAATTAAAGAAAAATTAGTTGAGAAAAATGGTTTTTATTTTTATGAGGATTTTCCGTTTATTATTACTGGGGAAATTTCTTTTATTTATACAAAAGGGAAAGGAAGAAGAATTCATTTGAATATGTTGGTTCCGTCGATAGAAGTTGCTGAAAAAATAAATTCTTATCTTGATACTTTGGGAAGAAGAGATTATGACGGCAGACCGATTTTTGGAATTTCGTGTGAGGATTTTGCTAAAGAGATGAGAAAGATTTCTGAAGATATTGAAATAATTCCTGCGCATATTTGGACGCCGTATTTTGGGGTTTTTGGAAGTAAATCTGGTTTTGATTCTTTGAAAGAAGCGTTCGGAAACGAGTTTGAAAAGATTCACGCAATTGAAACTGGGATCTCTTCTGATCCTGAAATGAATTGGAGAATTACAGAACTTGAAAAAAAATCTATTGTAAGTTTTTCTGATGCGCACAGTTTTTGGCCTTTTCGTTTAGGAAGAGAAGCGACGATTTTTCGTAAAGTTGATTCTTATTTAGAAATTATAAAACAGATTAGAGAAAATAATTTTGTTGGGACAATTGAAACAGAACCTGCTTATGGAAAATATCATTATGATGGACACGCAAAATGTAATTTTTCGTCTTCGCCAGAAGAAACAAAAAAATTAAATGGAATTTGTCCTGTTTGTAAAAAAAATTTAACGATTGGTGTTGAAAATAGAGTTGAACAACTTGCAACTTATGAAAAAGGATTTAAACCAAAAAACGCAAAACCTTATTACAAAATTCTTCCGCTTCATGAAGTTTTATCTTTATTTTTAGGAAGTGCTTTAGAAAGTAAAATTGTTTGGAATTTATATAATTCTTTAATTGAAAAATTTGAAAATGAATTTAATATTTTGTTAAATGTTTCTGAAGGAGAATTTGTAAAGAAAGATATTAATCCTAGACTGATTGAATTAATTTTGAAAAATCGCGAGGAGAAAATAAAAGTTAAACCTGGTTTTGATGGAGAATATGGGGAAGCAATTATTGGTGAAAAGCAAGGAAAATTATTCTAATTCTTTAAAACTATTTAATATTAAAAAAGATTCTAAATCTGTTTTAGAATTTTCTATTTCTCTTTTGTTACCTGCTTTTGTAATTGTTATAATTGTTTGATATTTGTCTCTTCCAAAAATTAAATTATCTTTTATTTCCCAAGAATATAAGAATCTTCCATCAAATCCTTCTTTTTTATTAAAATTAAATCTCTCTTTAATTTTTTCCCTTAATATTAAATCTTCTTTATCTTGAACTGGATATTTTATAAAATATAAAATTCTTTTTGTTTTTGGAACAAATTGTTTTGAATATTCTGTTTTTATTGTTGCCATTTTTGTGTTTGATTTATTTTAAAGAAAATTCAACACCTAATTTTTTTGCTTCTTTTTCTGCTTCATCAATTTTTTCTCTGATTTTTTTATCTGCAGATTTTATATCTTCTGATTCTGATTCTATAAAGTATTTTCCTGCCCCTAAATATTTTACTTCAAAATCTTTAAAATTTGAGAGAATTTTTTTTATTAAAGTTATTCCATTTGGTTTTGTTGTAGTTAAATGAATTTCTTTTTTTATTTTTGAAATCTTTTTCTTTTGTGAATTTAAAATTTCAATAATTTTTTCTGAGTTTTCTTTTCCGACTATTTTTTCCAGTTTTGCAGAATCTGTTTTTGATTCTTCTAAAAAATCAGTTAAATTTTCTTCTTCATTTATTTTTTTAATTAATTCTTCTGCTTTTTCTTTTAGGACACTTTTTAATATGCTGACATAACTTTTTTCTAAACTTTCTTCTTCAAGGACTTCTTTTCTTTCTTTTTGTGTGACTCTTCTTAATGATAAATCTATATTATTATTTGAAATTCTTAGAATTTTACAGACGATTTTTTTCTTTGGGACTATATAATCTCGGATGTTTCTTATTCTTCCTGGCGCGACTTCACTGAAAACTATACTTCCTTCTGTTTCATTTTTTTGCCTGTGGATTTTTACAAATACCACTGTTCCGACAATTCTATCAACTGTGCATAAAACTAAATCTCCGATTTCCATAAAATAGAGAGAAATAAAGGAGTTTTAAAGGTTATTATCTTTGC
>CAZFCT010000039.1:0-2989 GCA_964517885.1 Candidatus Woesearchaeota archaeon | reverse complement strand
TAAATATGAAATCAATTTTGAAGAAACAAATCCTTGTGGTTTTGCTGGAACATATGATGGAGAATATGATTTTGATTTTGAAATATTTGGACGACAAAATAAATACGCACCAAATATAAATATAATATTTAATAACACCGAATTAGAAAATTCTCAAAGTGAAGTTACAAATATTGAAGATTATATTGAAAATTATATTGAAGAAAAATATGAAAATAATTGCACGACAGGATGTATAATTCCAATAAAGATTATTGCAAATGCAGACCAAAAAGTAAAAATTTCTGAATTGAGTTTATCTTATTTAGTTGGAATTCAAAAAGAGATAGATGAAATTTTTGATGTAACAGAGAGATATCCTTTAATTAGTGCAACACACCAAAAATTATTTTTAGATGAAGCAGGTTTTAATGTTTCTAATATAGAAAAAGAATATGATTTTTCAGTTTATTTTAAGGGAGATGAATTAATTGAAGAAGAAATAAAAGTAGAAAAAGCACCTGTAATTTATTATGTCAGACCAGAAATAACTGCAAGAAAATATCCAACAACTTTTTCTATAAAAGTTTCACAACCAACAGGAATTAGTAAATATAGATGGAATTTCAGCGACGGAGTAATAACTACAACAACTGTTCCAGAAGTTTCTCACACTTATGAAAAAATGGGAAAATATCCCTTGATTATAACGCTAACAAATTCTAAAGGAATAAATTTTTCAAGCGAATTTGAAATAAATGTAGGTTCTGCTTCAGAAGTAGTTCCATCTCTTTTAAATAAAATAGATGGCAATGTAAGGTTTTTAGAAAGTAAATTAGTTGTTTATTCTGATTTTCAAAAGAGAAGTATAACAAATGCATTAAAAATTGAAGAACTTAAAGAAACATTGAAAACATTAGAGAAAAATTCTAAAGATGCAATTACAGAAAGCGATTATGAAAAAATTCTTAATGAGATTCTTAAAATAAAACTACCTGAAACAATTGGAGAATCTTTTGTGGGAGAAGGGATTATTTTTTATCCTTATACAGATGCTGTAAATTTAGATGTATTAAAAAGTATTGGGGGAGGAAGTTACAATCCTTCAAAAGAACAGGAATATAAAGAAGCTATTTTATCTTGGGAACTTGATAATGCAGAAATGGAATTAAACTTTAGTGAAGTGTCTGCAATTTACAAAGAATATCAAGAACCAATTGTAAAAATCTTTGAAGTTTCTATAAATAATTTTCATGAAGAACCAGTTTATTTTATAATAAAAGATATGGAGAATTTACTTTTTTATACAGATTATCCTTTTGTAAATCAGGATGGATATAAATATCTTGAAATAGATTCTTCAACACAATCAATTATTTTTTCTACAACAGAAGAAATTGATTTCGAGGAACTTCCAATTTTTGTTTCCCCCTCTTTAACGGAGATTAATATATTGGATCTTGAAGAATTTAATGAAGGAGAATTTTTTAAAAAATGGGGATTATTTATTTTGATAATTTTGGGAATTTTAGTTTTTACATTTGTTATTTATATTGTTCTTCAAATTTGGTATAAAAAGAAATATGAAGAATATTTATTTAAGAATAGAAATAATTTGTATAATTTAGTTAATTATATTAAAACTTCTTTTGCGAAAGGAATGAAAGAAAGCGAGATTGAAAAGAATCTTAGGAAAGCAAAATGGAATTCTGAACAGATTCGATATGCAATGAGAAAATATCACGGAAAAAATACTGGAATGCCAGAGATTCCTGTTAAAAAAATAGTCAGTAGGAAAAAAGAAAAATAGTGTCAATCTATTACTGAAATATTTATAAACCAGAACGACAATTTAATAGTATGGGGATAAAAGTTTTTAAGAATTTTTTTAAGAGAATTTTTACAAATTTATTTAAGAATAAAAGGGAAATTAAACTTGGTTTTTATGGGCCTCCAAATGCGGGGAAGACAAGTTTAGCAAATAGGATTTGTAAAGATTTTACTGGAGAAGAAATTGGAAGTGTTAGTAAAGTTCCGCACGAAACGCGAAAAGTTCAATTTAAGGAAAAAGTAGAAATTGATTACAAGGGGAAGAAAATGACTTTTAAGATGATAGATACTCCTGGAATTGCAACAAAAATTGATTATGAAGAATTTTTGAAATATAAAGTTTCTAAAAAAGAAGCAAAAGAAAGAGCAAAAGAAGCGACGCAAGGGGTTATTGAAAGTATAAAATGGCTCGACGATATGGATATGGTTGTGGTTGTTTTAGATGCTACAGAAAATCCTTACAATCAAGTTAACATAACAATCATTGGAAATTTAGTTGCGCGAAAAATTCCTGTTTTAATTGTTGCAAACAAGATTGACTTGAAAAAAGCAGATATTAAAAAAATTGAAGCAGCATTTCCAGAATATGATGTTGTTGGAATAAGTGCTAGATTTGGAAATAATCTTGAAGAATTTTATGAATCTATTTTCAGGGTGTCAAAAAAAATTTAGTAAAAATTAAAAAGCATATTTGATTTAAAATAAAAATGAAAAATAAAAAAAGCGGTGGAAAAAAACTTGGAGACATAAAGGGGTTTTCTATTCAATTTCTTCCGTATTCTGAGATTAGAGATTTAAACAGCGACGAGAGAATAAGGAAAATTTTGGGAATTGTTTTAGGAAATAATATTTTAGTTTTGCAAGGAAGATTAAGTTCAAACGAAGAAGCAAGATTAATTGGAGACACTATGGCTATGATTGGACATGTTGCAAATTTTAAAGGAATAGAACTTGCAGTTATTTTAGGGAATGGAAAAGAAAGTTTATTTGGAAAGATGAAAAAAAGTATTGCAAATGTTCTTGCAGGGGGAGATTTTAGTTCAATAACAATAATTGGTCCTGCTACAATTGTAAAAGAAATTAAGAGAAATCCAAAGAAGATTGAATTACTTTTGAATAAGTAAGTATCAAAAATATTAAATAGTTGAAAGAATTTTGAAATAAATAAAATGCCTCATCA
>CAZFCT010000038.1:0-3042 GCA_964517885.1 Candidatus Woesearchaeota archaeon | reverse complement strand
ACATCATCAATTCTTAAAATCATATTTGCAACTTCTGTCGCAGAACTTATTGCTTGTGTCTTAATTTTATAAGGTTCAATTATTCTCGCGTCCAAAACATTTTCAATTTTATTTGTAAATAAATTTAAACCAGCATTTTTCTCTCCAGATTCGTGTTTAGATTTAAGTTCTGTAAGAATATCAATTGGATCCATCCCCGCATTTTCTGCAAGTGTCGTCGGAATAAATTCAAGAGCAGAAGCAAATTGTTCAACTGCAAGTTGTTCTCTTCCAGATAAAGATTGCCCAAAAATTCTTAACCTTCTCGCAAGTTCAATTTCTATCGCCCCGCCACCAGGAACAATTAATTTTGTTTTCAGCGAAGACGAAACAACACCAAGCCCGTCTCTAAATGCTCTCTCAATTTCGTCAATAACATGTTCTGTCCCACCGTGAATTAAAATCGTAACTGCCTTCGGATTTTTACAATCGCGAATATAAGTAAAAGAATCATTCCCGTGTTTAATTTCTTCAACAAGTTCAGCAGAACCAAGTTCCAAAGAAGAAAGTTCATTAATTTGACTTACAATTTTCCCACCAGTCGCTTTCGCAAGTTTTTCCATATCAGAACGCGCAACTCTTCTACAAGCATAAATTCCAGATTTAGAAAGTAAATATTGCGCAAAATCATCAATTCCTTTCTGACAAAAAACAACATTCGCACCAGTTTCCTTAACTTTCCCAATCATCTCTTTAATCCATTTTTCCTCTTGATTCAAAAACCCTTGCAACTGCTCGGGATTTGAAATAGAAATTTTTGTTTCAATATCAGGATTCTTCAACTCTAAAGGAAAATCAATCAAAACAATCTTCGCATTCAGAATAGAATTCGGCATATCTAAAGAAACTTTTTCTTTGTCTAAAACAATTCCAGAAATTAATTCAGTATCCGAGATTCCCTCGCCTTTTGATTTTTCAATTTTAATATTTGTTAAATCTAATTTTCCATTATCCTGAATTTGTTTAACTGCCTTAACAATTATTTCAGCAAATTTTTCTTTAGAACTTTCAGCACTTTTTCCTGTCATCGCAGTCATCGCAACTTGTTTTAAAACTTCCTCATCGCCATCGCTAATTCTCAAAGCAACTTCATCTAAAATTTCTTTACATTTTTCTGCAGCAAGTCTGTAACCTTTCACAATAACAGTTGGATGAATTTTCTTGTCTAAAAGCACCTCTGCATTTTCCAAAAGTTTTCCTGCAATCATAACAACGCTCGTCGTCCCGTCGCCAACTTCAGAATCTTGCGTCTTCGCAATATTAACCATCATCTTCGCAGCAGGATGTTCAATTTGCATTTCTTCAAGAATCGTAACTCCGTCATTTGTAACAATAATTTCATTCATCGGCGAAACCAACATTTTATCCATTCCTTTCGGCCCCAAAGTCGTTTTCACCATCTCAGAAACCATTCTCGCAGCAAGAATATTATTTCTCTGCGCATCCTTTCCCATAATTCTCTGGATATCTTCAGGCATTAATGTAACAGATTTATCATTCATAAAATAAAATCACAAATTTCATATTTAAAGATTATTGTGATAAATTACTTTTCAAAATATCTAAAATCAATCCAAGCAGGGAATAAATCAAGATAATTCTTCGGTTTTCTAGAAATCCTTAAAGTATCCTCTTTTTCATTTTTATCATAAACTAAAAAAGAATCATTCCAAAATAAATTCCACATTTCAGGATTACAATAATTAGAAGAAATTCTAAAAAGCTCTCTTAATCTATGTGTTGGTTCATTTTCTTCAAATTTTAATTTACTAAACCCCTTAAGAGGAGAATATAATTTAATTCTTTCTCCAACAAAAAAATCTTCAAATTTTATTGGATTTCTAAAAATAATTTCATCAATTTCCCTCGCACACGCTTGTTGATATTCTGTCAAGTTCATTTTAAAAATTTATCCTGATATAAGATATAATAAATTTCATTTTTAAATTCTATTGTGTTTTAATTTAGTAATACTAAAGAAAATTTATAAGTGTAAAAATTATCAAAGATTATGAAAAATGTGATAGTTGCAGATGTAATGACACGCGACCCAGTAACAATTTCTCCAGATGCAAATCTTCTCGAATGTGCAAAAAAGATGGTAAAAAAGAAAGTCAATAGTTTACTAATCGTAGAAAAGAAAAAACTCATAGGTTTCATTTCTCAAAGTGACATTCTCTGGGCATTAACAAAAAAATCCGCTGCAAACCTAAAAAATGTGAAAGCAATAGAAATTTCTCCTAAAAAAATTATAACAATAAAACCAGAATCAACACTAACATCAGCAATAGAAAAAATGAAAAAAACTAAATTCGAAAGATTGCCTGTTATCAAGGACAATAAAATAATTGGAATAATAACCGCAAAAGATATTTTAAATTTCAACCCCGAAGTTTACCCAGAAATAGAAGAATTTTCAAAAATAAGACAAGAATCTGAAAAATTAAAAAGAATAAAAGAAGCAGAAAAACGACGCGAAGGAATTTGCGAAGAATGTGGTAATCAAGGAATTTTATTCAAACACAACGGAATGCTTATATGTGAATCTTGCATGAATTCTATCTAATCTCATGAAAAGATTTTTCTCAAACATAAAAGAAAAATCATCACAAATTAATTTATTACAAAAAATATTTTCTACAACAAGAAGTGTTTTCATAAGAATACTAACAAAAATATAATTTTCCATTTAAGGATTATTGTAGTTAAATATTTAAATTGAATTTCTTTTAAGTAAACATGGCGGAAAAAGACAAATTATTTTCGAGCAAGATAAAATATAATGGAATATTTAATTTCGGAGAATTCTACAAGTTTTGTTTTGAATGGTTAAGAGATGAAACTGGTCTTGGAGACACTTTAATTGAAGAAAAATACGCAGAAAAATTAAGCGGCGACTCAAAAAATATAGAGGTAGAATGGAGTGGTTCAAGAAAAATGACAGATTATTTTAAAATGGAAGTAAAAGTTACATTCAGAATTATTGGATTAACAAATATTGAA
>CAZFCT010000037.1:0-3341 GCA_964517885.1 Candidatus Woesearchaeota archaeon | reverse complement strand
CAAAAATTAAATCAATTAGAGAAAAAGCAAAAAAATTAATTTCTGCAAGTGAAGAAGAAAAAAATGAATTTTTTACAAGATTGAAAAAAATCGGTTTTGACGTGCATTCAATTAGTGACGTGCTTTCATTAGATAAAAAAGATTATTTAAAAAGAAGACTTCAAACTGTTTTGGTAGAAAAGAAATTTGCACACACATCAAAAAGTGCGCGACAATTAATCACCCACAAAAAAGTTTTTGTTGGAGAAAAAAATGTGAGTTCACCTTCGTATGTTGTTCCAATTGAATTGGAAGATAAAATTTCACTAAAACAATCAAAGAAAAAAAGTAAAGAAAAAGAGCAAGAAGAAAATACTAAACCAGTTGAGGAAAATAAAGAATGAAAAAAGAAACAGAACAAGTCGTTGAAGAAAAAGTAGAAAAGAAATCAAAAGAATTTGAAGCAATTTTGAATATTTATACTTCTTTTAATAATACAATTGCACATGTTACAGATATGTCTGGAACAACAATTGCAAAAGTTACTGGAGGAATGGTAACAAAACACGGACGATTAAAAGCAAATCCAACAATAGCAATATTTATTTCCAAAAGAATTTCAGAAGTTTTGAAAGAGACAGGAATTAAATCAATTTACGTTAGAATAAGATCAAAAACAGGAAGTCCATCACTTGGTCCTGGTGCTCATGCAATAATTAAAAGTTTAACAAGAGATGGATTTAAAATATTAAATATTTTGGACACAACAAAATTTCCGAGAGGAGGACCTAAGAAGAAAGGCGGAAGAAGAGGAAGACGTCCATAAATTTAAAAATTGAGTTTCTTTTAAAAAAGAAACTCAAAATAGAAAATATAAAATGAAATTAATAGAAAAGAAAAAAAACCAGATAACATTTATGACAGAAATGAATGAATCTCTTGCAAATGCAGTTAGAAGATATATTGATCAAATACCTGTTTTGGCGATTGATGAAGTAGAAATTTCAAAAAATGATTCTGCATTATATGATGAAACTGTTGCTCACAGATTAGGAGTTATTCCATTAAAAATGGTTAAAGGATTAAATGAAAAAAGCGAGGAACAATTATCTTTCGTCGTAAAAAAAGAAGGTTATGCTTATTCTGAAGAATTAAAAGGGAAGGTTGAGCCAGTTTACGGGAAAATTCCGATTACTCTTTTAAAGAAAGGGCAAGAAATAGAAATTTTAGCTACTGCTCGGATTGGAAAAGGAAGTCAACACGCAAAATTTTCACCAGGGTTGATGTTTTATAGAAATGCTGTGAAATTAAAAATTGATAAAGATTGTCCAAAAGAAGTTGTTGAAAATTGTCCGAGAAATATTTTAAAAAATGAAGGAGACAAGATAATTGTTGTTGATGAAAATAAATGCGATTCTTGTGAAGCGTGTGTTGATTTTTGTAAAAAGAAAGGAAAAGGTTCTATTGAATTGACTCCAACAGGAGAAATTATTATTACAGTGGAATCTTTTGGACAGATTGAGGGGGAAGAAATGTTCCAGAAGTCAGTTGAGATTTTAAAAAATGATTTGAAAGAACTTTCAAAAAAGATTTCTAAATAATTCTAAAACTTTTTATATCCCAAATAGTGATTAATTATATGCGGGAGTGCCGGAGTGGTCAAACGGGCGAGATTAAGGCTCTCGTAGCTTAGTGCTTGCGAAGGTTCGAATCCTTTCTCCCGCATAAAGTTTGTAATTATTTTGTCTAAAAATTTTATTAGCAAAATTTATAAAGCAAGTTTAGCTTGAAAAAATATCTGCGAGCGAAAGCGAGAGTAGAGAAGTAATTCTCTAGATATAAGATGAAAAAAAAATCAAAAATTGAAGAACAATTGAAAAGAAAAAAAAATTCTGAATTAGTTCATACTATAATTGCTGCAAAAAAGAAAAAAGGTTGGTTAGAAGTTGCAGGAATTCTTTCAAGTCCACGAGTTAAAAAAATAAATGTTAATTTAGATAAAATAAATGAAGACGCAAAAGAAGGGGAAGTTATTGTTATTCCTGGAAAAGTTCTTTCGGAAGGAGAATTAAATAAGAAAGTTAAAATTGTTGCGTTCAGTTTTTCTGAGAAAGCAAAAGAAAAAATATTAAATGCAAAAGGTGAAATATTAAATATATTGGATGAAATTAAAAAGAATCCAGATGCAAAAGGGGTCAAAATAATAAAATGATTATCGACGGAAAAAACGCAATTTTGGGAAGACTCGCAGCTTATGTTGCAAAAGAAGCGCTAAAAGGAGAAGAAGTTGCAATTGTTAATTGTGAACAAATATTTATTACAGGAAATAAAGAATTCATAAAAGATAAACTTGAAGGAAAGAGAAAAAGATTGGGAACCGCTTTGATGGGACCAAAAGTTTCTAGAACAAATGAAAAAATTGTAAAAAGAGTAATTAGAGGAATGCTTCCAAATTACAGAGTTGGCCGTGGAAGAGTTGCATTTAAGAAAATAAAATGTTATGTTGGAATTCCAAAAGAATTTAGTGACAAAAAAATGGAAAGTTTTGAAGGAAAAACAAGAGGAAAAAAGACACAAGTTAAGGAGTTTGCAAAATGGTAAGAATAATTACTTCGGGAAAAAGAAAAAGCGCTGTTGCAAAAGCATCACTTGAAGAAGGAAGTGGAAATGTTTGGATAAATGGAAGAGATTATAAAAATTTAAATTTCTTTGATAAATTAAAAATTGAAGAGCCGCTTAAAATTGCAGAGAAAGTTTTAGGAAAATTAAACTTTGATATTAAAGTTACAGTGAAGGGTGGTGGAGAAAAAGGACAAATTGAAGCAGCGAGAATTGCTATAACAAAGTCAATTGTAGAATTTTCAAAATCAAAAGAATTAGTAAAAGTTATTTTAGATTATGATCGAAGTTTACTTGTTGCAGATGTAAGAAGAAAAGAAGCAAACAAACCTGGAGATTCAAAAGCAAGATCTAGAAGACAGAAATCTTACAGATAATTTATAAATTTATTATTTCTAATATGAATAAACGAAAGACCTTTTCCATTTAGCAAAATAAAAAAATAATTATTTTATTCTTAATCTTTCTAGTTTATTTTGAACGTGATTAAATAAAGTAGAGGAAACAATTGGTTGGTGATTTCCTTCGTGAATTTGATTGTTGAATTTTATTTTTCCAAGATAAGTGAAGTTTTTTAGAATTTTTTTTAATCCATTTACTGAAAGATTGTGTTTTTTTGAAAGTTGGTGTAAACTAATTTTATTATTTAAAAAATCTTCAAAGATTTCTTCAATTTCTCGATAATTTTCTGCAGGAATTAATTTTCCGTTAGAAATTTTGTAACCAAATGGAACACGAGACAT
>CAZFCT010000036.1:0-3524 GCA_964517885.1 Candidatus Woesearchaeota archaeon | reverse complement strand
CTAAGTAATAAATCTCCACTAACAGTTAATTTAGTATCTGGAGTTGTTGTTCCAATTCCTACTCTATCAGTTGAAGAATCAATAAATAATGTGTTTGTATCAAAAGTATAATTTCCAGTTGCAGTATCTCCAGTGTTTAATAAATAATTATCTGGGAATGAAGTTGAATTATAATAACTATAAGGATTATTTATTCCATAATACAAAGTATCTGCATAAGTTTTGTTAAAAGTTGCAAATGTTGAATTCCAATAATTATTTCCGTTTGTTAATTGATTATTGTTTGTTGGAATTGCTGAACTTAAAGCAAGAGTTCCGTAAATTGTTCCTGTAACATTTAAATTTTTTAATATATTAACATCTCCACTTGTTCCATTAACAAAAAATAAATTATTACCTGCAGAAGATGAAATATTAAAATTATCTGCAGCAGAGACAAAACTAAGAAAAATTAATACAAAAATAAAAACAAATTCTTTTTTCATTTCATCATTCCCTTAAATTTATTCCTATAAAATTCAATATCCTTTTTTCCCAATCCTAAAATAAAGGTCCTCAATTCACGATTAAAATTTTCTGCAATTTTCATTTCTTCTTCCACTTCTCTTTTTGTAATATGAAATCCAATGTAATACTGTTTATCAATTCTTTCTTTTTTCATTTCAATTATTTCCTTATTCTCAAAACTAAAAATCTTTTTTAATAGAAAGATAGAAGATGAATGATTTTCAGATTTAATTCCAATTTGATATAATAATGCCAAAACTAAGTTATACATACTATAATACGTAAAAGAAACTGATTCTTCTAACTTATCATTTTTCAATAAAATTTTTGCAGCCTCAAGATTGCTCACTGGTTTTTCTAAATATGCCTTAGAAACATTTTCACTTGGCTCGCCGATTTTTAAATTCCCTTGCTTAATCAGCTTAACTAAAAAGTCTTTCATAAAATATTTCTCCACCTTTAATTAGAACATTATTATCAAGTATTTCTCTTATTAAATAGTTTGCTGAATCCCATTTTCCGATTTTAACACTAAACTTAGAGTCCATCTTAGAATACTTTTTTTTCAGCGTCAAATCTTCAGTTTCAATATAAATATCAACATCGCTATTTTTGGTTTCATTACCTTTTGAATAACTCCCAAATATACATGCAAATTTAATCTTCTTATCATTTTGAATAGATGAAAAAAGTTCTCTTAAAAATTTATATTTTGAAAGAAATTTATTTGATTTATAATATTTGAACATCAAAACAAATGTTCTTGCTTCAGGATTTTTCTTTAAAAAAAAACCTTATTTTTTCCTTCAAATATAAAATCAACTACATTTTCTTTTTCCAACAATAAAAGTTTTCTTACAATCATCATGGGATTTACATTTAATGAGTCAGAAATTCCTCTAATATGCTTTTTTCCTTTGAGCAAAACCCCAACTATTTCCATACTGTAATCTTTTTGTTCCATATGTAACAAATATATTGTTTAATTATTTAAATCTTACTTCTGAGAGGTATTGGTTCTCTATCAAATTCCAATTTCACTCGCGGCGTCGTTATATTGTCTATTTTTATGTAAAATTTTGCTAGAAGAAATACTTTCATCTGATTTCTCAAGATAAGATTTTCTAAGATTTACCGACGGATTAACCAACTGAACAACCTTCAATTTTACTAATTTCTTAAAATTTAATTTCTGCATATCTTTCAACCCCTTTAAGTATAATATGATTATCAACAATCTCTTTTATTAAAAGATTTCGTTCATCAAATTTTCCAATTTTAACACTTATTTTCGAATTTATTGACTCAACTTCTTTTTTAATTCTAAATCATTCGTTTCAAGATAAATATCTATATCGCTGTCCTTATGTGCAATATTTTTTGCATAACTCCCAAACAAAATCGCCAATTTTATTTTTTTATTTTTTAAAATTTCATTAACAATTTTTCTCATCTCAGGTTTTTTAATTAATTTAATAAGGTTATAATTTTCCGCAATTCTAAAAAAAATCTTTGCTTCAAGAGAATCCTTAATCAGGTAAATTTTATTTTTTCCAACTTCTTTTTTATCAACAAGGTTCTCTTTTTCCATATTTATTAAAACTCTTCGTATATTTGTTTGATTAATTTTCAAGATTCTCTCTAATTCTCTCTGATGCAATTCTGTTTTTTGTAATAAAAGAAAAATATCTTCTTTGATGCTTTTTTGTTTCATATGATGCTAAAATCTCTCCCTCTTAAATATTTACCCAAGCCAAATATTAACTCCTCCAGACACAGATAATTTTTCACTTGGACTTGTTGTTCCAATTCCTACATTTCCTTCAGAATTAATTCTCATTTTTTCAGAACCTCCTGCTTGAATTGAAAGATTAACTGCTGCGCCATAACCCCCAACATAAGCCAAACCATTAGTATATCCAATGGCAGAATATTTTGTTGTATCATCTGAACCTCTAAAATAAGCTCCTGCCCCTATTAATCCTTGAACATCTAACGCTTTCCCAAATCCGTTTGTATCTTCAGGAGTGGTTGTTCCAATTCCAACTTTTCCACCTTCGGGAGATAGTAATACACTTGCACCATCTCCAATCTGAATTTTCTTTTCATAAAAAGGATGACTATTAAACGCCCTAATCAAACCAACATCATTACTATAAGTAAGAACAAGGTAATTTGAATCATTAGACGGATTATGAACCCTAATTCCTGCCCCAGAACCTTTAATACTTAATGAACCTCCCTTAATTTCTACTTTTTCTGCTGGACTTGTTGTTCCAATTCCAACTTTTCCCCCCATAATCGCCATGGTATTTGTCTGTGATAAAAGATAAGAGGTGTCATTTAACCCAATTCCAAAAGAAGAATCTCCTTTTACAATAATATTTCTTCCCATAGCTGTTGAACCACTTCCAGAAGCTTCTGTTTGATAACCCGTCGCTGTTGAACCACTTCCAGATGCAAGAGTAGAAAGCCCCATAGATGTTGAAGCATATCCAGAAGAATTTGTTCTAAAACCAATTGCTGTTGAATAATCTCCTAAGGAGTTTGTATCATAACCCATTGCTGTTGAAACAACACCCGATGCAAGTGTTGTCTGTCCCATCGCTGTTGAATATCCTCCTGAAGCAATTGTATTCTGCCCCATTGCGATTGAATATCCTCCTGAAGAATTTGTTCCAGAACCAAGAGCAATACTTGAAATTCCAGTAGCAAAATTATTTCCAATTATTGCTAATACCCCCCCTGTGGAATTTATATGCAATTTTGCCAACGGAGAACTCGTTCCAATTCCTACATTATCTCCTAAATTAGATAAAAAAACATTTGTTGAACTTCTATTCCAAACAGAAGAAGTTACTGGTAAATTTGTTTCATTATAAAAACCAAAAGGATTACTTGCTAAATAATAATTTAATAAAGAAGAATTCAAAGCATAATCATTAATGTTAAAATTAGAAATATTATAATAACCAAAACTAATAATGTCTGTCTTGTTAAAATAATTAGTTTGATTT
>CAZFCT010000035.1:0-3716 GCA_964517885.1 Candidatus Woesearchaeota archaeon | reverse complement strand
TTATTGAATAATTCTTTCTCATCCCAAAAGAACTTTCGTAAACTAGAATAATGAATTTCTGCTAGTTTTGTTCTCTCTTGAAAGTAGTTATTTTCCTTTCTCATATTTTATTATAAGAATGTTTATTTATAAATCTTATGATTGTTGTTACTTACTAATTGTGACAATTGGAAATATTTATAAAATAGGAAAATAAAAGAATAATATGAAGAAAGAAATTGGATTTGAAAGGAAAGAGAATGAGAAACATTCATTAGAAGATTTTGTTGATAAATGGGTTCTTCTCACAACAGATTCAGGAGCTTATTCTGGAAAAATAATTGAGATAAATGAAGAAGACGTTATGTTACTTCCTTATCTTAAAGTTAGATGCAATGAAGGATTAGAAAGATATGAAATAAAATCAGAAGATTTACCCTTTATGTATCGCAAACAAGGAATTAAAGGAATTAAAAGAACATCTGAAGAAGAAATAAAAGATTATTGTGATATTATGAATCTAAAGATGTATTTACAATATTTAAGAGAAGAAAACGAAATTTTTGAATTAGAACAAAAAAGAATAGTACGGAATATTGAAAGATTAAACCACAAAATTATTTTATAAAATTATATAACTCAAAATCATTCCTAAAAATATTCCTGCTGTTATGAAAGGCATTGCGGGATAGAATTTCTTTTTTTCTGAAAAAGAGAATAATAATGCTAAACCGATAAATGCTCCGAAAGTTACAAATAAAGCAGGAACAAAACCTCCGATAAAAGGAGAAAGTCCGAAAGGAAGATTTATTGAAGATGTTTTTAAAATAACTCCTGCAGTTATTATTGGGAAAACAACATCTCCGCCTCCGAGGATTGCTAAATTAACTTTTATTTTTTTGTTTTTATTTTTTGATTTTTTCATTTTCTTTAATTTTTGTCTTAATTGTTTTGAAATGTATGGAACAAAAAAACCTGAAAAAACTTTTAAAGTATTCATTTGGTATTTTGCCATTTTTTGCATAATTCCAGAATGCCAGACAGCCCACATATCATAAGCAGAAATAATTAATAACAAAATTATTGCTGTCCAAAAGTTTAAAATTGGAATAAAAATTGTAGCTATTCCTGGGTAAATTAGTAATTCTGTTAAATTATGAATGAGAATATTTTGTTTGAAAACTTTTATGAAAGCGAGGACGATTGCTAAAATTCCTGCGCCGATTGCAAAGTAAATTGTCTTTGGAAAAATCGCGTTGAATGTTATAAATAATGCAATTATAATTACGATGAAAAACCACGCGCGAAGAACCGCGTCTATTTTGAATCTTGTTAAAAGAAAAAATAGTAAAATTGCAAATATAAAAGCAAAAATTAGTGAACCAAAATAAAAACCAAAATCAGCTTGTTGTTGAACTTCTGGAGGTTGAATCCAAGATAAACTTGGATTTGCAATAACTTGAGTTTCATTATTTATTTCAGTAGTAATATAAAATGGATCAGAATGAATTACATACAAACCAATAAATTGCGTAATCAAAAACATTGAAAGTAAAATTATTGTTATCTTAACGTTGTGTTTCATATTATCACCTAAATAAGAGAAATCTTTTTTAGTTTTAAATTTATCTTAATCTTAAAGTTTCAAGATTTCTTGGAACATTTGTTTCGACTTTGTTAAGTTTGTAAATTGCCGACGCTAAATCTAAAGATTTTGAAATTTCTCCGTGATTAATTATAATTCTTTTCGGTTTTGGACGCATATTATTAAAGAAAGACATTAATTCGTTTCTTCCTGAATGGGGAGATAAACCATTGAAAAGTCGAACTTCCATTTTTACTTCAACTCTTTGCATTCCGCCTTCAACTTCAATATCTACAAATCTTTCTCCTTCTTGAATTTTTCTTCCCAAAGAACCAGGACCTTGATAACAACTTAAAATCATTAAATTTTTTGGATTGTCTGCAAAGTTTTTGAAATATTCAAGTGAGGCTCCTCCGACTAACATACCAGAAGTTGCAATTACAATACAAGGACCGCCTTCTACTACTGCCTTTCTTTCCTGTGCACTACCAACTCTTGTAAATACTTCTGAAATAAATGGGTTTTTATCTTGGAAAATATCTTGTTTTATTTTTGAACTCAAAAAATCAGGATAAGCTGTGTGAATTGCATTAATGTCCCAAATCATACCGTCAATATAAATTGGAACTTTTGGAAGTTCTCCTGTTCGCATAGATTCTTCCATACGCAATAAAGTTTCTTGAGCGTGTCCTAATCCTAATTCAGGAAGTAAAACTTTTCCGCCCCTATCTAAAGTTTCTTTAACCATACTGATAAATTGTGCTTCTGTTTCTCTTCTAGGTGGAAGAATGTCGGCTTTTCCACCATAAGTTGATTCAACTTGGATTGATTCCACACGAGGATATTTATTTACTGCAGGGTCTAATAATCTTGTATGAGCATATTTCATATCTCCAGTATAAATAAAATTATGAAGTCCGTTACCAATATTAATATGAACTTGTGCAGAACCAAGAACATGTCCTGCGTTGTAAAAAGTTATTCTCACATCAGGAGTTATATCCGTTACTTCATTGTAATTTAAACAAATACTATGTTTTACCATTTCTTTTATATCTGTAGAATCAAACAGGGGCTTTGATGCTTGTTTGTATGCAACACCTATAAAATCTAAAGTTAATAGAGAAGCGATGTCTCTTGTTGGGGCTGTCATGTAAACTGGTCCTCTGTAACCCATTTTGTATAAATAAGGAAGTAATCCAACGTGATCTAAATGTGCGTGTGAAATTATTACTGCGTCTAATTCATTTAAATTAAATTCTGGAACATTTAGATAAGGAAATTTATTGTCGCCGCTTGATGCAACGTCGATTCCACAATCTAATAAAATTTTTGAGTTTGGTGTTTGTAAAAGAAAAGAACTTCTTCCTACTTGTCTTCCTCCACCAAGAACAGTTAATCTTACCCACTCGTCAACTTTTTCTGGATTCCATTCTTTGTAAATTTTTTGTCCGATTGCGTTTAAGAATTTTCTTCTATAAGTATTATTATCATAAAGAACTGCACGAATATTTTCTGTAATTTTACTTTTTATTGCTGAACTTCTTTGAACTTGCGGAACCCAAAAAGTTTTTTTCTTTATTTCATCTAAAATGCTTCCTTGTTTTCCAATTACTAATCCAGGGCGTTTCGCTTCAATTACGACGATACTTCGATTAACATCAAAAATTATTTCTGTAATTTCTGCTTCAGCAGGAACAATTTTTCTTATTTCCTCTTCGGTTTTTGATTGTTCTAAAAGGATTTTTTGGTCTGAACGAAGTTCTATTCTTTTTTTAACTTGGGCTACGATTTCTTTTATTTTTGATTCTCCTTCGCGAAAAAAGTTAGCATTATTAGTATAAAGAACGATATTTGCTCCTTCAAAACTTGCCTCGGTAACGTCTCCGTGCAGTTGCTCAGTAATGTTTTTTAAAATGTCCATTCTATAAAAATAAATTAATCAATTTAGTCCTCTTTAAAATTAGGTTGAATCTCTTGCGAAACCACTTTTTTTATTCCACTTTTAGTTATAGTGAAAATATCAATTCCGTTTCCAGATGCCTCGTCTCTTTGAGTTGAAGATTTCAAAGATTCAATTGCAAGTTCAATTCCTTGTTCAATAGTTAAATCTTTTTTCCAAGAACGTTCTAAATAACCTAATGCAAAAGGC
>CAZFCT010000034.1:0-3806 GCA_964517885.1 Candidatus Woesearchaeota archaeon | reverse complement strand
TCGGCGTGGGCGTTTAACTAAAAATATAATTTAATCTTAGATAAAATTTCTTCTGTAATTTCAGAAATAGATTTTTCAGTGTTAATTATTTTCACTTCTGGACAACTCTTTGATAATCTTCTGTATCTGTTTTGAATTATTTTTATTTTATCTGCTCCTGTTGAAAATAAATGTTTTCCTCCTGTTATTTGATTTCTTCTATAGGATCTATTGAATGCTAACTCAGGATTACATTCAAATAAAAAAGTAAGTTTCGGAATTGGTGCTCCATATTCTTTATTTATTAACAAAATTTCTTCAGGAGAAATTTCATTATTACATTGATAAACAGCACTAGTATAATAATATCTGTCTAATACTAAAAAATCTAAACTTTTTTCAGCGAAATTTCTTTGAAATGTTTCTGCTCTTGCTTTAGCAAAAGAAATTATATCATTGTAATTTAATTTTGAGTTTGGACCTTTTTTTTCATGCCATTTTTGTACTTCCGTTTTAAATGGTTCATATTCTTTTTCAACTGCAAATAATACATTTCTATTATCTAATTTGTTTTGTAATATTTTGTATTGTGTTGTTTTTCCAGCTCCGCTGCAACCTTCAAGACAAACTAATTCCATAAATCTAAATCGAGACAATACTTTTAAATATTGTCATTTCATAGTTAGAACAATGAACATTTCAGAACTTTTATCTGATTTTAATAGAACAAAAGAACAAATAAAAAATAAAATAAGATTCCGTTTAGATACTTCTCCAAATAATGGATTAAATATGGCTGTAGACTATTCTTCTGCTGTAGAATATGTTGTCAAAGAACTTTTTAATTTAACTGGGGAATCTGTTGGATTTAAAGAGCCTTTGGGAATCGGGGCTGTCCTTTACGGGTCTCCTGGAAGAAAAGAAATGGTCGCTGAATCTGATTTAGATGTTATGTTACTTTATCAAGATTCTAATTCATATTATCAAAATTTTAAAAAGAAATTTAAGGAATATGCAGATTCTCTAAGTTTTTGTAAGGTTGATTTACCAGAATGGGGAACAATTGATGAAGCTTCTATTTTTGCTAAAAAAAGTATCACCGAGGGTAATCAGGTCCTTGAAGGAAAATTTGTCTGCGGGGATCCAAATATTAATATTAAACTTCAGGAAATTCAAGAAAATTTTGGCGGACCAGAAAGAATGATTAGAAATATAGTTTTTCAAAAATTTTATTTTGATCAGTATTTTAAACAGAGGGTTAGAGGAGGAGATATTAATGTAAAATATTGTGATGGGGGTAGTAGAGATTATTTATTCATTCACTGGTTTAATCAATTAATGAAAAGAAAATATTCTGATTGGGACAAAGGATTAAAAGAGAGACCAGTTGCAGAAATTGGTTTATTTAATCTTTATAATAATGGACTGATAAATTCTTTTGAATTTGCTAAAGCAATTGAATCATTGAATTTTAATATTCTGTTAAGAAACGAAATTTTATTAGCAAATAAGGGAACTTCTGATGAGGGATTAACTTTTTTAGACACTCGCACTCTGAATTCTGTTTATGAGAGACTTCCAGATTTAATGAACGAATATAACATTAATTCTCCGTCGGAGTTGAAAAGAACTTTTGATAATCAGAGGACCCATATTGCTTCAATTAAAAGTAGGATATGGGATTTAATGATTCAGGAAAAAGGAAAGGAATCTCTCTCTTATGATTGGGCAGGAGATTTTTACAAGGCATCTTCTATCAGCACATCTGAAACTGACCGGGAAAAATTAATCTTATCTGATGACCTCCTAATTAGAATTGCTACAATCTGGGGAGTTTCGATTTCAAATCAAGAGAAAGTTTTAGAAAGAATTTGTAAAAAGGAGAAAGAATCAGATTCGTGGGAGATACAAGCATCTCTGACAACAAGCCCTATATGCCCTTCAGATTACCTTCATTATGTTGCAACGGGTATTGGAAAAGAAAAAGGATACGGATATATATTAAGAATTATCAGCAGAAATCCCCGCGTTCAAGAGAGGACTTTGGAAACAATAGCTAATGATTCAAATGTTGAACCAAGATATACTCAATGTGCAAGAGCCGCATTACTACATGGTAGAGAAAATGCAAATCATCAGATTTAAATAAAATAATTAATTTATTCAAAAATGAAACTTAAAATAATCACAATAAATGTCTGGAGATATTATGAATGGGAAAAGAGGAAGAAAAAATTAATAGCTTTCTTAAAGAAAGAAAATGCAGATATTGTCTTATTTCAGGAAGCTGCTTCAAGTGAGAAATCTGACTGGGAAAATCAAATTGCAGAGATTAATGAAAAGTTAAGTTATCCTTCTTTTGCTTTTGAAAAATTAGTAAAGATGACAAAGTGGCATGAAGAACCAATTGATTATGAAATGTATTATGGTTTTGGATTTCTTTCAAAATACAAAATTAAAAAATCAGAATTGATTAAGCTCCATCATGTTACGAAAGATAAAGATTTTGGATTTATGCATATCATCGTTGAGATAAACAAAAAAAATTTTGATTTTTTAAGCGTTCATTTTGAAAATACTGATAAAGGTTCTAGACAACAACTAAAGGAAACTCTTCAATGGTGTGAAAAAAAGAAAATTTTTCCGATTATCGGTGGGGATTTTAATATGAGGGATACCTCTCTTTTAAAGAAACTTGCAAATAAAAGATATGAGATTTCTTATTTTGTAAAGAACTATTTTTCATTTATGCCTACTAAATTTTCTAACAATAAAGAACCAATCACTTTAGATTACATAATTGTAGCTAGGGATAATTTCAAGATAAAAAACGTTCAATGCGTTGAAGATAGCCCTTCAGATCATAAACCTATTATCTGTGAAATTGAAACTGTCTGACGCTTCCGACTATATTGGCGTGGGCGTTTTTATTTTCTTTTTTTCTTTGGCCATAAAAAATAATTTAATAATAATGCTGTAATTCCGACGATGCTGAAACTAATTAAAAACCAGACGATATTGTAAGGCAACATCCAGTTTATGTTTACGCAAGAATAGAAAACGCAGTTGATATTTAGTTCTGGCGGAGAGAGAATTTTTACTGCGATGAATATTATAAGTAATTGAATTAAACTTAACTTCCACGCGTTTTTTCCTTTTCCGATTAATTTTGCTGTGTAAATTGCAAGGGGAATTGCGTAAAAATGTTGTAAACTTACAAATTTATCGAGAGTGATTGCAGAATTAAAAAAGAAATAATCTGTCATTCCCCACAACGGCGTTTTGAAAATTAACCAGTGAAAAAAATCGATTCCCCAAACTATCGACGGAATTGTGATAATGTAAATCTGACTTAAAATAAGAAAACTTTTTCTTGTTAAAATTCCAATTCCAATTAAAATTATTCCGATGTAACACGCATACAAAATTTGAGTCGGCATTTGCCTAAGTAAAGATAATAAAATTGCAGTGATTCCTAAAATTAAAAAATAAACTCCGATTATATTTAGAATTATTTTCTTCCCTTTTTCTTTCATAATAATTTAAGGGATTGTTTGTTTTATTACTTTTCTATTTTAAGAAAATTTATATAGTCCCTTATATTTAATAAAATATGAAGAGTGTGATTAAAACTATAATTATTATTTCTGCTGTTGTAATTTTGGCTGTTCTTGTTTGGGGAATTATCGGGGCGCAACAAGCAAAAGAAGTTGGAGTTACTTGCGATATGGGAATTGGCGAAGTTTTTTGTTGGACTTGGCATACAAATATAGTCGGGGAAGTTCAAGAATTTTTTGAAAACACTGGCGACGCTGTTAGAGATTTTT
>CAZFCT010000033.1:0-4420 GCA_964517885.1 Candidatus Woesearchaeota archaeon | reverse complement strand
ACATTCAACTGTCGCTGAACTTAAAAAATTTAAAAATAAAATTATAAACAATATTCCAAAAATCAAAAAAATATTTTTTTTATTCATATCAACCTCTTATAAATTAAATAATAGATTAATATAAAAATCTTCTTATTTTCTTAATTTCATCCTCAATAAAATTCTCTTAAATAATTTTTCTCTATCTTTTTCAGAATCATATTCTACATCAAGTAATTTCGCTGCGATTTCTTTATATGCCCTCGCTGCATTACTTTTTGGATGTGTATGAACAACAGCATTTTTCATACTAAGAGCTTTTTGAACAGAGATATCCTCTGGAACCATTCCTAAAATTGGAGCTTCCAACATTTCTTTAACTGTCTCAGGAGTCATTTCAATATTATTTTTTCTTACTCGCGTAACAATAACACCACAAATATTTTTTTTCATTTGTTCTGCTAATTTAATTGTTTTCAAAGCATCAGTAATCGCAGGCATTTCAGGATTCGTAACTAAAATTAATTCATCCGCAATATCAATCGTCGAAAGAGCTTCATTTCCTAAACCCGCAGCACTATCAACAATAACATACTCTGACATTTTCAAAAATTCTTGTTTAAATTCTTTAATTTTTTCAGGTTTTATTTTTTTTAATTCTTTAATAGAAAGAGAAGAAGGCATAATTTTTATTCCAGATTCATGTTCATAAATCGCTTCAAGAACATCTGCTTTTCCAGTCAAAACATGATTTAAATTTATTGGAACTTCAGGGGAATTCAAATGTATTCCAACATTCGGTGTTGTCAAATTTCCATCAATAATTAAAACATCTTTTCCAAAATATTTTATAGCCGCACCTAAATTTATTGCTGTTGTAGTTTTCCCAACTCCACCTTTCCCAGAAGTTATTACAATTAATTTTTTCATTATGAAATCCAACTTATTTGTTCGTTTTAGGACAGAAGAAATTGCTTTGTCTTACTTATAAATTTTTCGAGCATATCAGCATATTCCTTAAGTTTTTCCAAATCAACATTTATCTCTTTTCCCTGATAAAAAATTCTCAAAGTCACATTTTTCCTAAACTCACCAATTCTCTCTGTTCTCAATTCTCTCATTTTTCTAAACATTTCATATAAATCAATAACAGCCAAGAACTCTTTATCTTTTTTGAAAAGTTCTCTTATTTCCTTAATCTGTCCAACAGGATTTGTCGGAATAGCAGAAATCTTTTTTTTCTTTTTAGCATGTTCCAAAATTTTATCTAAACTAGTTTCAATCATTTTTTTCCATCTAAAAATCAGATTCACAATTACATCACACGTCTTCGTGTATTTCAAACTGACATACAAAAGATGGTCAGCACTTATTTTTTCTTGAATTATTTCTTCCATAACCCTCCTAGAAGCGTAATTTATTAAGAACACCAAGTATATATATTTTTCGAGATAATACTAACTTAATTCCAAAATAGATTCAGCCAAATCACCTGTTTTTTCCAAAGATTCTTTCGCTACTTTTTCAGAACATCCTGTTTTCTCGACGATAGTTTTCACATCTTCTTCAGAAAAATTTTCTTCTTCAGAAACTTCTCCTGAAATTTGAAATGACTCTTGTCCTTGCATTTTTATTTTTACAACCGAAGGATTATTTATCACAATTTTCCCACCGTCTTCTTTTTCAATTATAACTTTTGAAGAATCAATTTCTATTTGATTTATTCCCATCTGTTTCATAACAGCCTGCATTTTTTTTGGGTCAATATTTGGAAACATTATCCTAATAAAAAACCTAAACCAATTCTAAATGCAACTATTAAAATCACAAATCCAACAACGTGCGTCGGTTTTAGATTAAATTTACTTGAATATTCTTCTTTAAATCGCACAAGTCCTCCAGTTCCTGAAGGAAGATTTACTCCATCTGCCATATAATTCTATATACAGATAATTTTTAAAAGTTTCTTTATCTGGTTTTTACATGGTTGAAACAAATTTAAAAGAAATTGAAGAAGAATGCAAGAAACTTTGGGAAAAAGAAAAAGTTTACAAATTTGATTCTAAATCAGAAAGAGAAATTTATTCTATAGATACTCCTCCTCCAACTGTCTCAGGAAAAATGCACATCGGACACGCGTGTTCTTATTCGCAGAGCGATTTTATTGCAAGATATAAACGAATGAAAGGATATAATTTATTTTACCCATTTGGAACAGACAACAACGGACTTCCGACAGAAAGATTAGTTGAAAAATCCCTAGGAATAAAATCAAAAGAACTACCTAGAACAGAATTCATAAAAATCTGTAACGAATTTATTCAAAAAGAACTTCCTAAGTTTATTCAAGATTGGAAAGATATTGGAATAAGTTGCGACTGGAATTTAAAATATTCAACTATCGACGACAATTCACGAAAACTTTCGCAATGGAGCTTTCTTGATTTATACAAAAAAGGAAGAATGTATAGAAAAGACGCGCCCGCAATGTGGTGCCCAGAATGTAAAACCGGAATTGCACAAGTTGAAGTAGAAGATAAAGAGATTGATTCTTTTTTCAACGATATAATTTTCAAAATCGACAAAGAAGATGTTAAAATTGCAACTACTCGTCCAGAATTATTACCTGCCTGCGTCGCTGTTTTTTACAATCCGGACGACAAACGTTATAAAAAATATTTAGGAAAAAAAGCAAGAGTTCCATTATTTAATTTTGAAGTTCCTGTTATGGAAGACAAACGCGTTTCAATGGATAAAGGAACTGGAATTGTAATGTGTTGCACTTTCGGTGACCAAACAGATATGGAATGGCAGAAAGCCTACAATCTTCCAATAAAACTCGCAATTACCGACGACGGAAAAATGAGCAACGTTTCAGGAAAATATTCTGGAATGAAAATAAAAGAAGCAAGAAAACAAATTATTGAAGATATGAAAAAAGAAAACCTTTTGATTAAACAAGTTCCGATAAAACATTTTGTAAATGTCCATGAAAGATGCGGAACAGAAATTGAATTTGTTAAATCAAAACAATGGTTTGTAAAATATTTAGATTTAAAAAAAGATTTACTAAAATGGGGAAACGAATTGAAATGGTTCCCTGATTTTATGAAACATCGTTATGAAAATTGGGTTAAAGGTTTACAATGGGACTGGCTAATTTCTAATCAAAGATATTTTGGGGTTCCTTTTCCTGTTTGGTATTGTGAAAATTGTGGTGAAGTAATTTTAGCAAAAGAAGAACAACTTCCTGTTGACCCTTTGAAAGACAAACCGCCTGTTTCAAAATGTCCAAAATGTGGTTCTAAAAAAATTATTCCTGAAACAGATGTTTTCAATACATGGTTCACTTCTTCGCTAACTCCACAAATTTCAACTGGTTTAATTAAAGATGAAAATATTAGAAAAAAATTATTTCCAATGTCATTGCGTCCACAAGCACACGAAATTATTTCCTTTTGGTTATTTAACACTTTATTAAAATCAAGATTACATTTTAGAAAAAATCCTTGGAAAGATGCAGTGATTTCAGGTTATGTTACAATGAAAGGAGAGAAAATGGCAAAATCAAAAGGGAATGTTATTAATCCCCAAGAAATTTTAGAAAAATACGGCGCAGATGCAATGAGATATTGGGCAGCGTCGGCAAAACTCGGAGATGATTTTGATTATCAAGAAAAAGATTTAGTTACCGGAAAAAAACTTGTTACAAAATTAATAAATGCAACTAAATTTATTTTTATGAATCTTAAAAATTACGACGGGAAAAAACCAAAAAATCTTGAACCAATAGATAAATTATTTTTAGACAAATTAAATATTTTAATAAAAAATTCTACAGAAAATTTTGAAAAGTATGAATATTCAAAAGTTAAAAATGAAGTAGATAGTTTTTTCTGGAATGATTTTTGTAATAATTATCTTGAGATTGTTAAAAAAAGAGTTTACAAAGGCGAAGGTGAAAAAAAGATTTCTGCTCAATATACATTATATAATTCACTTTTTACAATTCTAAAATTATTCGCTCCGATTATTCCTTTTATCACTGAAAAAATTTATCAGGACAATTATAGAAAAAAAGAAAAAATAAAATCGATTCATATTTATTATTGGCCAAAGTTTGAAAAAATTAAAGAAACTGAATTAGATAAATGGAATTTGTTATTAAGTTTAATCTCAAAAATTAGACAAGAAAAATCTAATTCAAAAAAACCGATGAATGCTGAAATAATTTTAACAATCTCTAAAGATAATTTTTCTAATTTGAAAGATTTTATCGAAGATTTAAAAGATGTTTCTAACGCAATAGATATCAAAGAAGGTAATTTTAAAGTAGAATTTAAATAGCGTAATCTTATTTTTATAAAATGGTAATATCTAAAGAAGAACTTGAAGAAAAATTAAATGAACTCGAAATCCACAAAGGAAGACATACTGAACT
>CAZFCT010000032.1:3019-4461 GCA_964517885.1 Candidatus Woesearchaeota archaeon | reverse complement strand
AAATAAAATGCCTCATCAATGTGTTCATTGTGGAAAATTGTATCCTGCTGGAAGCAAGGAATTATTAGAAGGATGTAGTAGTTGCGGAGGACATTTTTTCTTTTATATTCGGGATGAAGCAATGCAAGAAATAAAAGAGAATCCAATTGAAATTCCTGTTGAAGAAAAGAAAAATGTAGAAAAAGAAATAAGAGAAATGGCTGGAATTACAAAAGAAGATGTTCCAGTAATCTTAGATATTGAATCTGTGAGAGTAACTGGTTCTGGGAAATTTGAAATTGATATTGTAAATTTGTTTAACAAGAAGAGACCTTTGATTTACAAAGTTGAAGAAGGGAAATATATTATTGATTTGGCTTCTACACTTAACCAGAATATGAAGGATTTGAAAGAGATAAAAAATCCAAATGAAAATAAATAGCGAACTTTTAAGAATATATATTTATTTAACAAAATATGAAACAAAAAAAGAACCAAATTTTAAAAGAAGTTTTAGATGAGATAACTCCGAGCAAAAAAGAATTGGATTCTATTGAAAAAATTGTAAACGAATTTAAAATTCTATCTAAAGAAAAAATTGTAAAAAATAAAATTGATGCAGAAATTTTTGTTGGAGGAAGTTTCGCAAAAGATACAATCATAAAAAAAGGAAAATATGATGTAGATATTTTTTTAAGATTTAACAAGAAATATGATGAATCTGAAATTTCTAAATTAACAGAAAAAATAATTTCTAAATTAAAAAAAGATTGGAAAGTTTCTGTTATTCATGGTTCTAGAGATTATTTTAGAATTGATGTCAACCCGATTTTTTTTATTGAAGTAATTCCTGTGATAAAAGTAAAAAACACAAAAGAAGCAAGGAATATTACAGATTTATCTTATTTCCATGTAAATTACACAAAAAAGAAATTGAAAAAAACTATGATTGGTGACATAAAATTAGCAAAAGCGTTTTGTCATGCAAATGATTGTTATGGTGCAGAAAGTTATGTAAATGGATTTTCTGGATATTCCCTTGAACTTTTAATTTATTATTATAAAACTTTTTTAAATTTTTTAAAGAAGATAGAAAAAATAAAAGACAAGGAAATAATTGATATAGAAAAACAATATAAAAATAAACTTGAAATT
Source organism: Candidatus Woesearchaeota archaeon (assembly GCA_964517885.1). Classification (GTDB taxonomy): domain Archaea; phylum Nanobdellota; class Nanobdellia; order Pacearchaeales; family GW2011-AR1; genus RBG-13-33-26. The sequence continues at coordinate 3,327 of CAZFCT010000032.1, read as the reverse complement.
AATATGAATATGAATAGTGCGAAGATGAATTCTCCGATAATTTTAATAGATCCAACTTACAAAGAAAGAAATGCCCTCGCTGCTTTGTCGGATGAAACTCTTAAAAAATTTCAAGAATGTGCAAGTAATTTTTTGAAAAATCCTTCAAAGGAAATGTTTGAAAAAAAGAAAATTGATTTAAAGAAAATAAGAGAAAATGCTTTGAAAAATAAAAATGAATTTATCTTGATTAAAATAGAAACAGATAAACAAGAAGGAGATATTGCTGGAAGCAAACTTTTGAAATTTTATAAGCATTTTTCCGACGA
>CAZFCT010000032.1:0-2919 GCA_964517885.1 Candidatus Woesearchaeota archaeon | reverse complement strand
AAAAAATGCGAAGAAAATGAGAGAAATGTATCTTACAAATTTTGAAATAATTTAACTCACTTCGTTCGCTCTCATTCGTCTAAGCCAAATGAGAGAAATGTATTTTAAAAATTTTTAAATTGTTAATTAAAAAGATAATTTTCCACTAAGGGAAAAAGAAGATTGATTGTCTTTTTCTCCGTCGTAATTAGTTGAATTTGTTTCATAATTTGTACCTATTTCTAAATTATCTCCAAATTTGGTAGAAATCCCCATTCCTAAATTAGATTTATCTGGACAGAAAATATAATTTGATTTTGAAAAAGAACCAGCGAGATTCAAACCAAAATTTTTGTATCTTAAATCTAAATTTGCTCCGGCTCCTTTTTCATAAGGTTTGTAAGAAGAATATAAATTTGTTAGAATATCTAAATCTTCTATTTTAGAAGAAAAATTAACTCCACCAAGAATTTCATCCAAGATAAGATTTCCTTTATAATCTGTTAATTTAACAGGAGCCATTTCAAAACGAGAAATTAAATAGGGTTTTATAGAAGAATTTTCTGTGTTTATTTTATAAGAAATTCCCGGTTCAATAGAATAATCATGAAAAGCTTCAAAATTCTCTCCACCGAAAAATTTAGTTATTTTTCCTCTTAAATTTAAATTAACTCCTTGTCTATCTGTAAAAATAGACGAATTAAAAATTCCTCCGTAAATTTTTCCTAAACCTTCTTGGTAAGAATTTTCACTATAAAAAGAATTCAAATCTAAATCTATTCCAAACAAATCTCTAAAAAGGAATTTTTTTCTAAACCCAAATTGCAGAGCTAAAGAATTGTCTAATGCGGAATTTTTCTCTCCTTTAATCATTCCTAATTTTAAGAAAAAAGGATTGCTAATCTTTGCTGAATTTGTGTAATTTCCTGTTTCTAAATCAAGAGCAAATTCATTTGGAGAGTATTTTGGATTAATTAAATTTTCAAGTGAAGAATTAAGAGAATGATCATACTCTAAAAAATCTAAAAATCTTTTTCCGTCTTTAGTTAAAAAAGAATATTTCAAATTTCCATTTTCCCAAAAACTATGACGGAAAGGATTAATCCCTTGTTCTTTTTGATATGCTTCTAAAACTTTTTCAACATTTTTAGAATCTGTTTCTAAAAGATATTTTTGGTCTAATAAAGAAAGTCCATCTTCTTTTTTTGATAAAACAAAAGAATGATTTATTTTTTCTTCATTAACTCCAGAAACAACAGAAGATTCTAATCCAATTTGTTTGAATAATTTTTCTATATCTTTTGAAATGTGTCTGCAATCATAAACATAATTTAAATGGTCTCCATAAAGAAAAGACATTAAATCTCCAAGTAAAACAGTTTTTTGTTTATCTGAAAAATCTTTTGTTAGTTCTTCAAAATTAAGAGATGAAATACCTTCTTTATTATAAATCTGTTTTTCAATATTTGTTATTTGTTCATTTTCTAAAGAAGATAAAATTGGTTTTTCTGAAGAATAATTTATTGTTTTAGAATCTGTTTCAAAATTCCCTTTTGTTCTTATCACAAATTCTCCGCCTTCTTTTCTGAATGTTGGTTGAGAATATTCTATTTTTTTATTAACATTTTTTAATCTATCTTCGGAATATGTAAATGAAGGGTTAATTAAAGAAATTACAGAAAGTAATCCAACAAGTGCTGTTTTCTTTAAAAAATTTTTATTCTTCATTAGAATCTCCTATTGCTCTTTCAAATAAAAAACTGAAAGATTCAACAAAGAAAGGAGAATTTAACCAAATTGCAATATCATCTGCTCCTTCCCCGCCACGTGAAATGTAAAAGAAAATTTCTTTTTTATCAACTATGAAGAATTTAGAATCAATATCTATTTTTTTAATTTTTATAGAAAGTTGTTTTTCAATGTCTTTAATTAAACGAGCGTCTCCAGAAAGTGCAACTTTTATTTTAATTTTTGATTTTTTTAATAATTCAAATGTTTGAGAAAATAATTTTGTTTTCATTCTCATTTCTTCTGCGTTTGTGCAAATTATTACTTCTTTCTGTGCGTTTTTTAAAACTTCTTTTAAATAATTAGAAATATTTGTTTTCCCTCTAAATGATGCAGATATGTCTTCTTTTTTTACGGGATTTATTCCTTGTTTGTATAATTCATCTAATTTAATGAATTCTTCTGTTTCTTTTATTTTTGAGAGTGTTTTTATTTTTTCTTCGGCTTCTTTTCTCACATCATTTTTTATTCTTTCTAAAATCATTTGTGGTTTGACACCTAAATATTTTACAGGTTTTCCCATTCTAACAATTGCGAATCCTTTTTTTTCTAAACCCTCAAGAACATCATAAGTTCTACTTCGCGGAACGCGTGAAATTGAAGCAACTTCTCCAACAGAAGCAACACCCTTACTAAGCAAAGCTAACCAAACTTTTGTTTCATAAAGATTTAAATTAAAATGGTCTTTAATTTGACTAATTAAATTTGGTGCGAGTATCATTAAATAAACCCCCTTATTTTTTCTGAATAAATTATCTCTAAAAGAGAATCTTTTCTTTGTCTCATTTCTTGGGATAAACATTCGTCTGGAATTTTCATTAAGTTAGAACCTATATCTTGTAGATTGTCTCCTTCTGAACTTTCTACAGGATATTGACTAGAAGGGAATTTTTTTTCAATTTGTGTTTGGTATTCTAGAATTAAATTATCGTCTTGATTCATTATAAGGCCTCCCAAAATTATCTTTAATTATTCCTGATTCAATACCTAATTTAACTAACAAATTTGAACGTATTTTTCTTTGATACAAAGGTAAATCTGCATCATTAAGATTGAGCAAATCCCAATATAATTTATTCATATTTTCTGGTGTTGGGTTATTGAATAATTCTTTCTCATCCCAAAAGAACTTTCGTAAACTAGAATAATGAA
>CAZFCT010000031.1:0-4754 GCA_964517885.1 Candidatus Woesearchaeota archaeon | reverse complement strand
TTTTCTCTTTTAAGAATTGTTATAAATCAAATTATATTTCAAAAAATATTTAAACTAACTTTTGTTATCTTTTTTATTAAGAGGAAAATGTTATCACAAGAACCAATAGATTTAGATAAAGTTTCTAAGGAAGATATTGACAAAGAAATTCTTAGATTGGGTGTAATTGCAGAACTTGACGCAATAAATTTGTACGAACAGCTCGCAGCGAAGACAAAGAATAAAAAAATTAAAGAAGTTTTTTTAGACATTGCGAAAGAAGAAAAGACTCATGTTGGAGAATTTCAAACTTTACTTTTAGAATTTGATAAAGAGCAAGTTGAAGAATTAGAAAAAGGAAAGCAAGAAGTTAATGAAATGGAGAATTAAAATGACAAATAAATTTTGGTTTAGGAAAAGAAGAGGATTGTTTTCTAGAGATTTAGGATATGGTTGGGTTCCAATTTCGTGGCAAGGTTATTTAACAATTTTTTTATTTATTCTCGCAAATATTTTAGGGAATCTTTATTTTGGGTTTCCTTACACAGAAAATTCAGTAATTAAATTTTTAGTGATGTTGGGATTTTCAATTATACTCTTTGCATTAATTGCAAATAAAAAAACAAAAAATGACAAATAAAAAAGAAATTTACAAATGTGAAGTTTGTGGAAATATTGTTGAAGTTTTACATAATGGCGTTGGAACTTTAGTTTGTTGTGGACAGCCGATGAAATTAATAGAGGAGAAAATACAAGAAGAAGGAAACGAAAAGCACATTCCGATAATTCAAGAAAATGAAGAAGGTGTTAATGTAAAAGTTGGTTCTGTTGAACATCCTATGACTCCAGAACATTATATTGAATGGATTGAAATTTCTACTGAGAATGGAGAATCAAAAAAATTCTTAACTCCTGACGATAAACCTGAAGCAAATTTTCCTGTAAAAAATAAAAATATAAAAGCGAGAGAATATTGTAATGTTCATGGACTTTGGAGCGAAAATGAAAAATAAAAAAAATAAATTAAAAATTATTTGGCTTCCAAGATTTTTGGCAGTTCTTTATATTTTATTCTTAAGTTTATTTGCGTTTGATACTCCTTTTGGAATTGGGTTTTTGATTCATTTAACTCCTTCATTTATTTTAATTGCAATTTTAATCTTTACTTGGAAAGAACCAAGGATTGCAGGAATTTTTCTTGGTTTGTTTGGGGTTGGAACAATTATCTTTTTTAATACTTATCGAGAATTAATTTCTTTTCTGGTAATTTCTTTAATTCCAATTTCAATTGGACTTTTATTTTATTTTCAAAAAAATCCAAAGCATTAAAAAGTTTGTCTACATAAAAAAAACATGGTGATAAATTTTTTTCAGTTTTTAGGTGCAGTCGGATTAGTTCTAATTTCTGCGGGTGTTTTAATTAAGAAAAGAAAGCAACAAAATATTTATTACATTTTTGGAGGTATTTTTTTATTAACTTATAGTATTAGTATTTCTAATTTTATTTTCATTACATTGCAATCTGTTTTTATCTTGGCTGCAATTTATGATTTAATAAAATCAAAAAAATAAAATGAGATATAAAAAACTTGCAGAATTGTATGATTCTCTTTCATCGACGACAAAACGTCTTGAAAAGATTGAAATTCTTTCGAAATTTCTAAAAGAGATTTCTGAAAATGATAAAGATGTTTTGTATTTATTATTGGGAGAAATTTATCCCGAGTATGATGAAAGGAAAATTGGCATTTCTAATCAGCTTGCGATTAAGGCGATTTCAAAGGCAACAGGAAATGAAAAAGAAAATGTTGTGAAAGAATGGAAAATGATTGGTGATTTGGGGAAAGTTGCAGAAAAGTTAACTCAGAAAAAAAAGCAATCAACTTTGCAAAGTCATATTTTAACGACAGAAAAAGTTTTGGAGAATTTGAGAAAACTTCCTGCACTTGAAGGGAAAGGAACTGTTGATAAAAAGATTTCTTTAATTACAGAATTACTTACTTCAGCGTCTCCGATTGAGGCACTTTATCTTGTTAGAACTTTGATTGGTGATTTGAGAATTGGTATTCAAGAGAGCACTGTTCGTGAAGCGATGACTAGTGCATTTTTTAAAGGAAATAAAGAATCTGCGTTGAAAGTTCAAGATGCGATCAATAAAGCAAATGATTTAGCAGAAGTTTTTGAAATGGCGAGGACTGGAAAAGAAAAAGAATTGAAGAAAATTAAAATTGAAGTTGGTAAGCCGATTAAAGCAATGCTCGCAGAAAAAGTAAAAACAATAAAAGATGGTTTTAATGCCGTTGGTAAACCTTGTGCTGTAGAATATAAATATGATGGGTTTAGATTAATAATTCATAAAAAAGGTGAGAAAGTTTTACTTTTTACCAGAACTTTAGAAAATGTTACGAAGCAATTTCCAGAAGTTGCAGATTACATTAAAAAATATGTTGACGGGGACTCTTTTATTTTAGATTCTGAAGCAGTTGGTTTTGATAAAAAGACAAAGGAATACAAACCTTTCCAGAGTATTAGTCAGAGAATAAAAAGAAAATATGATATTGAAAAAATAAAAAATGAACTTCCTGTTGAAGTAAATGTTTTTGATGTTTTATATTATGAAGGGAAATCTTTTCTTAATGAACCTTTCAAAAAAAGAACTGAACTTATAAGAAAAATAATTAAAAATCATCCGTATAAAATTATTCATTCAAAACAAATTATAACTGGCGACGAGGAAAAGGCAAAAGAGTTTTATAAAAAAGCATTGAAAGATAATCAAGAAGGTGTGATGATGAAAAATCTTGATGCGAATTATAGTCCTGGGAGAAGAGTGGGTAATATGGTAAAAATGAAACCTGAAGAAAAAGATTTGGATTTAGTAATTACTGGCGGGGAATATGGAACAGGAAAACGTTCTGGTTGGATTTCGAGTTTTATTTTGTCTTGTAGTGATGGAGATAAATATTTAGAAATAGGAAAAGTTGGAACTGGTTTTAAAGAAAAAAGTACAATGGAAACTCAAGAAGGAATTTCTTTTGATGAGTTGACGCAAAAAGTTAAACCTTTGATTGTTGGAGAAAAAGGGAAAACTGTGAAAATAAAACCTAAAATAATTGTTTCTGTTAATTATCAAGAAATTCAGAAATCACCGACGTATTCTTCTGGTTTTGCGTTGAGATTTCCGAGATTTACAGCGTTGCGTCCTGACAAACCTTTGTCTGAAGTAAATTCATTAAAAGAAATTGAAAAAGATTTTGAAAAGCAGAAACGGAACTGGCAGTACGGATAAAAAACCTTTATAAAGGAATTTTCTTTTAATATTTAATAAAATGACATCAGACAGCACGTATAAAATTCAAAATATTGTTGCAACTGCTTCTCTTGGGAAACCAGTTCCTCTTACAAAATTAGCAAGAACTCAACCAAATACAGAATATAATCCAGATACTTTTCCGGGTTTAGTTTTAAGAATTAAAGAACCAAAATCTGCTGTTTTAGTTTTCTCGTCGGGAAATCTTGTTTGTACTGGAACAAAATCTACAACACAAGTTAGATTAGTTATTGACGCAGTAATAAAACAATTGAAAAAAATAAATGTTAATATTACAACAAAACCAAAAATTACTGTTCAGAATATTGTTGCTTCTGGAACAATAAATCTTAAATTGAATTTGAATTTTTTAGCTCTTGAAATGGAAAATACAGAATATGAACCTGAACAATTTCCTGGTTTAGTTTACAAATTGGACGAACCAAATGCGACTTTTCTTTTATTTAGTAATGGTAAACTTGTTTGCACAGGAACAAAAAATAAAGAGCAACTTGAAACAAGTATGGTTCAGTTATTAAAGAATGTAAAAGTTGCTTTGAAGAATTATAAATAATTAAACTTTAAATCTTAACATTGCACCGACGCCAGAAAGATTTTTGAATTGTTCTCCTTCTGTTGTTTCTGTAGAAATGAATTCAATTTCTGTTCCAGCATTATCTGCAAGTTTAGTAATTTCTTTTGCAGTCGCTTTATCAAAATCTTTTGAAATAATTAATAAATCAACAGCACCATATTCAAGTGCTTTTTTTACATCTGCTTCTTTGTAAAAAGTTAATTCTGGTTTTTCTCCGAGGTTATTAAAAAATTTCTCGAGGATTTTTTTTTCATGAATAATTTCTTGTCCTGCAAGAATGTCTTTTGATTTTTCTACAAGTTCTTTTAATCCAGATTCATCTGCATCACCAATATCAACTCTACCAATAATTTTTCCTTGTAATTTTGAAACTAAAAATTCTCCTTCGGCAAATTCGTCTTTTGTAGGAATTGGACCTCCTATAATAATTCCTTTTAATTTAGGCATATCATAAAATACTTTTTTCATTTCTTCGGCAATTCTTTTGTAAAATTCTTTTGTTAAACCTTCTGTAATTCTGTGAAATCTTTGTGAGGATTGTCCTCCTGCTCTAATTTTTGATGGAACTCCTGAAGTCATTTTTTGGATAACTTCAATTCTTTTTCCTTCTAACATTCCGATTGTTGCTTCTTTTCTGTCCATAACTAAAAGCCCGAAAATTTCTGAAACTTCAAGCATAGTTCTTAACGGATCTAAAATAAATTCTTTATCACAACGATACATTCTTATTCTTAATTGTTGAGGGGGTTCAATGTCCCATAATTGTAAATCTGTTTGTCCTTCAACTTTTGAGATATTCCCGCAAAATAATGCTAAACCATTTTCTGGTGTTTGTTTTAATCCTTTAAGATAACGAACGATTTTTTCAAG
>CAZFCT010000030.1:0-4839 GCA_964517885.1 Candidatus Woesearchaeota archaeon | reverse complement strand
AAAATTTTAACATGAAAACCCGCCCTCAAAAAATCCGCAATTTTCAAAGCAGGAAACAAATAAGCAATACTCGGTTTTCCAGTCGGCGCAGTTCCCCAATAAATAACCGGTTTCTTTTTTTTATCAAGCAAATCTTTCAATTCTTTTTCAGTAATTATTTCTGCAGTATTTCGTTTTATCAATTCAAACTTTTCTTCAACATTCATAAAAATAGAATAAATTATTAATTATTAAAGTTTTCTAACTGCGTGTTAATACAATTTTTAATTTCAATTGTGTTAGGAATTATTGCAGGAACATTCACTGGTTTAATTCCCGGAATTCACATAAATTTAATTGGAGCTGTTTTGATAAGTTTGTCTGTCACAATTTTCTCAAAAATAAATTCGATTTACCTCGCTGTTTTCATAACTTCTATGGCAATTACACACACTTTTGTAGATTTTATTCCTTCAATTTTTTTGGGATGTCCAGACACAGAAACAGAACTTTCAATTCTTCCAGGACACGAATTACTCAAAGACGGAAGAGGCTACGAAGCGGTAATGCTCGCAACTTATGGTGGACTTCTCGCAGTTATAATTTTACCTTTATTAGCAATCCCTATTTCTTTTCTTTTTTCAACAATTTATGATTTAATTATTTCTAAAATGTTCTGGATTCTTTTAATTATTTTTTCAATTTTAATTTTCACAGAAAAAAGAAAACTTGCAGCACTTTTTGTTTTTTTAATTACAGGAATTTTTGGATTATGTGTTTTAAATACAGAAATCAGCGAACCATTACTACCCATGTTAACAGGACTTTTTGGAAGTTCTCTTTTAATTTTAAGTATAAAAAATAAAACGCAAATTCCTAAACAAGAAATCTCTCTCCCAAAAAGAAAGTTTTTCAAACCAATTTTATCGTCGGTAATTACGTCTCCTCTTTGTGCTTTTCTTCCTGGACTCGGAAGCGGACAAGCCGCGGTTTTAGGAAACTCTTTTTTAAAATCAGACAGAGAAGGTTTTCTAACATTAATCGGAGCAACAAACACATTTGTAATGGGATTTTCATTTATTTCACTTTATGCAATTTCAAAGACAAGAACTGGCGCAGCCGCAGCAATAAAAGAAATCCTTGGAAATTTATCTTGGAAATCTTTATTATTAATTTTAGCAACAATATTATTGAGTGGAATAATTTCCTTCTTTTTAACAAAATCAATAGCAAAATTATTTTCAAAAAAAATTGAAAAAATAAATTACACAAAAATATCTATTTTAATTTTAATCTTTTTGACAATAGTCATTTTTATTTTCTCTGGATTTATTGGAATAATTATCTTTGTTGCATCAACTTTTTTAGGAATTTTTTGTAATTCTTTAAATGTTAAAAAAACAAATATGATGGGGTGTTTACTTTTATCGACGATAATTTATTATTTTCCATTTTAAAACCATCTTGTAATACTTTCTTGCTTTTCTGTTTCTTTTCCAAAAATACTATCAATATTATCTTTAAGAATCTGAAGATTTTGTTTCATATAAACAGAAAGATTATATTTTTCTGCAAGATTTAATGCAGGTTCTAAATATTTTTTAATTCCTCCTTCATTAATTGTAAAAATAATTTTCCCACCGCATTTTGAACAAACACCTGTCAAAGGAGGACGTCGCATAATTTCATTACAAGCAACACATCTAAAAGTTTGCATAGAAAATTTTCTAAGATTACCTTTCAAATCTTTCAAGAAATGTCTATCAATAATTAACCTCGCAGCGTCGGTTGTATCAACAGCGCGAATTTTTTCTATAAGTTGCATTTGATGATCAACTTTATCTTGCATTGTTTCTAAAGTTTTGTAAGAAGAACAAACAACACCTTCATTAAAATCATCAGTATCATGCGTAAATCCTAAACCAACAAAAGGATTTTTCCCTTCTTTCAAATAAGATTTAACATTTTTAATTTTAATTTCAGAAGAATGTTTTCTCTGTTCAGCCGCAAGATATAATTCAAGAGGATATGTCTCTTCAGGAACAAATTCCAAATCTAAAATTTGATCATCAACTTCTCCAGCGTCGATTTTTGCATTTAAAACCAAAGGAGCATCTTGAGTTCCTCCTCGATGTCCAGGTAAAAATTTTCTTGAAAAATTTAACAAAACATCTCCCAATAACATTATCGCTGCTTCGTCTCCGTCACAATCTCTTCTAATTGCAGCATGCATATATGGCGAAGCCAAAAGTCCAAGAGTATTTGAAAAACCAATAAACCTACAAACCACACCAGCACAATTATGTGGAGCCATACAAACACCAATCTGTCCAACCAAATCTTCTTTATTTTTAAAATTATAAAAAGATTTCATTCCATAAAATTTAGTAAAAAGAGAATCAATAAAATTACCCACTCTTAAAAAAACATCATCTGCTTTTTCATCTCTAGATTCCAAAGAACTCGGAAGTAAAACATCATGAGGCATTAATTCTAAAATCTGATTCTCATCAACCAAATCCTTTCCATAAATATCTTTATCATAACCAATCTCTTTTAATTTTTCAACACTCACGGAAATCTCTTTTGGTTTAAAAGAAGTTATTGGAAGTTCTGTTGCATCAAATCTTATTGTTCCATCTTTATTAACTTGCAAACCATAAATAGTTCTTAAAATTCCTTTAGCCAAATTTTCCATATTATGTTCTGCAGAAGATGTACCACGAACACCCTTAATTAATGGAGGAATTTCATTCTTTGAAAGATGTAATTTTTCAAGAGCCTTATCAAAATAATATTTCATATTTACATTAAAAGTTCTAAATGGGACAGAACCAGAATGTTCTTTACAAATTTCTGTAGAAGTTCTATCACAATCACGACAATAAAAAAGTTTCTTTGTTTTTTTATTACAATTTTCACAAACAGAATAAATTGTTTCTTTTTTACAATCCTCACAATAATAAATAGGAAAAGTACTTCTAACTTTCCCAACTTCACAAGCTGCTTGCACACTTCTTAATCTCCCCCCTTCACTTCCAATTGGAAAAAGAACATTCGGACTACCAATAAGTTTTCTCAATTTTGCTTTTTCAGGACGCCCCATTCTTGCACCAATAAAATCCCCTGCTTTATCTTTAATAATATATTTAGAATTAAAATTAACAATATCCAAAACAGGTTTATCTAAATCAAACTTTTTTTCATCAATAAAATCAGAAAACAAAATATCTTTATCAACAAGATGAAAATCAATTCCCAAATTTGCAAGCAAAGATTTACTATTTGATTCACTCAAAATAACATTTTCAATTGTAACCTCATGTTCCACACCCAAAAGTTCAAGTGCACGTTTCCCTAAAGAAAATTTTTCTTGCACAGATTTATTATAAGGAAAAATAATTTTTTCATTAACTCGAGAATTTTTTAACCAATTAATCAAACCTAAAAATTCTTCTTTAGAAATTTGCGTCCAATAAAAAATATATTTTGGATAAAGAGGAATTTCAAAAATTCTGCTAAGCTCTTCTGCTTTTTCAAAAGAAATTTCTATTTTATCAAGGTTCTTTTCAAATTCAGAATCTTTATTTTTTAATTCTAACCTCCACCATTCTTCAACATAACCAGGTTTCATAAAAGTCGCATTTCTATTTGCAATATCACTAAAAGGAAAAAGAATATCTCCAAGATAAATTATTTCTTCAATATCAGGATAAACTTTTTGCGCTTCTACTTTAGACATAATTTGTTTAACACTTCCATTAAATAATTTTACAATCGGCCCGTCAACAGAATCACATGAAGTAACAACACAACCCTTTGTAGGTTTTTCAATTTTTAATTGAGTTCCTGTTGCAATAAAATTATCTGTAATTCCCATCGTCGCTGGATGCATCGAAGTTGCACTAAATCCAGAAACTCGGCTTCTTCCATATCTCACTCTAAAAGCACCAGAGCGAGAAGGATGTCCAAAAATAGGCCGACCTGCAACTAAATCTTGAATATATGTCGGAGAAGAATCAGTTTTACCAACATCTCTTTTCTCGTGAAGTTTAACATAATCTCCTAAGAAATCAAAACCAGTTGTAATAAAACCATTTGATTTTGTTTCATTCAATAATCTCAAACCTTTCTTTGCTTTTTGTGCAAGTCCTTCAGAAAAAATTAAACACATCCCACCACGAATAAAATTAGTATCAACCCGACTCAAATTTTTATAATTAGAAACTTCCCTTTTTTCAGTAGGATCCCCTGCAATTTGAATAGGTAAATTTTTAGCAAGAAAAGTTGCCTCCTCTTCCGTCGGTAAATATTGAAGATTTGTAATATAATCATGATAATCATAATTTTCTGTAACATATCTTTTAACTTCTTCATCATCAGGATCATATTTTGCGTAACCAAATGATTCTCTAAGATAATCAATCAACATCAAAGTAACACAACTCGCAGTTGTCCCAGCACTTCTTATTGGCCCAGAAAAATTTGCAATAAAATACTCTTTCCCGTCACGCGTTTTTCCAAGTTTAATTCCTGTATAACCTTCAATTGGACTAGAAACAACACCAAGAGTTGTATAAGCAAAACCAACTCTTATTCCCGCATCAATTGCTTCAATCAAACTCGCAAATTTACAATATTTCTGTTTTGCAACTTCTTCAGCAATTTTAAAAGAAACAGACATAGTAAGTTTACCATATTCTTTTTCTAATTCTAAAATTCTTTCAGCAATTTTACTTCCTTCCATTTGCGGATAAATTGTAGAAATTAAACCAACAACTTTTTCAGCCAAACTTTTTGCAAGAGGAATTTCAACTTTATCAACAGGATCATAACCTTTTGCCCTCGCTTCATTCGCAA
>CAZFCT010000029.1:0-5321 GCA_964517885.1 Candidatus Woesearchaeota archaeon | reverse complement strand
CTGCTGATGTTCGTGTAATTGCTGGTGGAGATGTTTCATCTAGTGATGGTATCGGTGCTGTTCTTGTAAAAGATAGCGAAGTTTCAACAGTTAGTTCAAAGAACTTAATTGTTGTTGGTGGAAGTTGTATTAACTCAGTTGCGGCTAGATTGTTAGGCTCTACATCACCTTTGTGTGAAAGTGCCTTCACTGCTAAAACAGAGATTGGTTCAGGCCAATTCTTAATTAAGAGTTATGATAGCCCATACGCAACAGGAAAGACTGCTTTACTGGTTGCAGGTTATGAAGCTGCTGACACATCAAACGCTGTTACTTACTTAAGAACACAAGATGTTGACATGGATAATGTAGAAACTGGATACAGAGGTACTTCAAGTACAAGTGCTAGTTTAATTACAGAGTCTGCGTAAATTTATTTTTTATTTTTTCTTTTTCTTTTATTTTTTATAACTTACTGGTAAGTTTGTTAATTATAGATAAACTTTTTATATTGCAATTCTCTTTTTAAAAGATGAGAAAGATAATTTCAAAAAAAACAGAAAGTAAAAAAAACAGAATAAAACAAATTGTCGTCGGAGTTTTGTTGGTTTTTATAATGATTTTGAGCACAGTTGGATATTCATTAAATAGTTGGGGCAAAGAAGAAACAAAAAGAGTTTTGCATAATGGAGTTGAATTTATTTTAGAAAATAATTTGTGGAACGCGGAAATTGGAAATTTTAATTTTTTATTTTTATATAATCCAACAGAAACAGAAAAAATATATTCTGAATTAAAATACGTAAATGAATATGCAAATTTGCCCCTTTACATTTATTCTGAAGATTCAGACGCAACAATGGAAATTTATAAAAATTTATTTTATTATAATAATATCGTCGAGAGAATTCAAGAAGCGTGCCCTTTGAATGAAACTTGTAGTGTGGAAATTCCTGTAAAAAATTGTACAAATAATTTTATCATAATTAGAGAATCCGAAGAAAAAGAAATAAGACAAGAAGAGAATTGCGTTTTTATTTCAAATAAAAAAGAAGAACTTGCAAAAACAACAGATAGTTTTCTATTTAATATTTTGGGAATACAATAAACTTATAAATTAAAAAATATTTTGAAATAAATGGAAAAGAAAGGAAAAAAGAATATTAAGAAAAAAGAAGTTTGTGAAAAGTTTAATGTAAAAAAAGAAGGAAATGAAGCACTTGTTGAAAGCTGTGGAATTGAAGAAGAAAAAGTTGTAAAAAAAGGACAGATAAAAAAACAGAATGAATTATTTAAGAAACTCCTTCTTGTGATGGTTGGATTCCTGATTTTCTTTTTAATTATTTTTTATGCAAATTCTTCAATAAATAAATTTGACGTTGAAGGTGTTGAATTTTTTTTAGATACAAGTGCAATGCAAGGAAGAACTTTGTATAGAACTTCTATTCCTGTAATTTATCAAGGAAGAACGGTAGATTATAATTTTTGGTTAAGAACAAATCCTAAAAAATTAGATGAAATGGTTCCTTTAAATGAAGAAATTATTTTTAGAAAAAATGTTGTTTTTGAAGTCACAACTGAAAATTTATTTTGTGAGGGAGATTGGACAATTGGACTTGCAAATATTTTAACTCTTTACAAAGTTTTGGGAATGAATATTCTTGTCGACGGGGAAAATTTAACTTATGAACCAAAAGAAGATTATATGTTCATCACAATTACAGAGTGGGATAAAACAGAAATATTAAAAATTGACGAACATCATTACGAAGTTAATGTAAATAATTGTGAAATTCTTCCTGCTTTTGAAAGGTTAATGCTTGAAGCTTTTATACAACACAACGAACTAAAAGGTTAATATGGATTTTACAATTCTCTTTTATATAATTATTTCAATGCTTCCTGTTTTAGAGTTACGAGGAGGATTACCTTTAGCAATAAATTATGCAATAAATAACAATCTCCCTATTTCTTTAATTTTTTTATTAATTGTGCTTTCAAATATTTTAGTTATCTTTTTTGTTTTTTATTTTTTAGATAATTTAAGTAAAAGATTGTTAAAATTTTCTTGGTATAAAAAATTCTTTAATTTTTACGTAGGAAAAATGCAGAAGAAAGTTGATAAATTTGAAAAAAAATATTCTGCGTTGGGGTTTTTTGCTTTGATTTTTCTTGTTGCAATTCCTTTACCTGGAACAGGTGCTTGGACAGGAAGTTTTGTTTCTTGGTTTTTGGGATTAGATAGAAAGAAAAGTATTTTTAGTATTGCGCTCGGTGTTTTAATTGCAGGAATTTTAGTGCTTCTTGCGACTCTTGGTTTTCTTTTTCTTTGAATGAGAACATAAATACATTATATCAGAGTAAAATGGAATTTCTTTTATCTTAAATAATTTAACTGTTAAAAACCAAACACCAACAACAAAAATGATGCTTCCAATTACCCAAACTAATTTGTGAGTTATATCAAAAAATGCAGAACCAGAAAGTAAAAGTAGCGAGAGTAAGAAGATTCTTAAAATATTTACTAGCAAGAGTGCTAGAAAAGAAAAGAGTAATGAAAAAATTCTTGTTTTAGCATTAAGTTTTGGTGTTGCTAGATTAAGAATTAATAATAAATAATATGCTGAACCAGCAATACAAGGGCCGATTATTTCTATGGGAATTCCTTTTACCCACAGAACGTTTGCAATTAAAGTTACATCAAAAAATAAATTTAAGAGAAAAGTAGTTGGATAAATTGTGAGCGAAGTGAAAAGAAAATAAAAAATTTGTACACTTAAAATTCCGACAATTACCAATATGGAATATCTAATTAAAATATCCATTATTGATTTAGTGTCTCTTTTCATTTTAAGAGAAGTAGAAATCTATTTAAATAATTTCTTATTGATTAAAAAATGAAAAAGAGAGGAATGTTTTGGTTTGTTTTTTTTATAATCTTAATTTTAGTTTGTTTTTTCGTGGATAATTTTTTAGTTCAATCAGTTTCTCTTATTAGAAATAATATTTTGGATAATTTTTTTCTTGGATTAACTTTTGTTAGTTCAGAGATAATTTTATTTTTTGTTTTGACGACATTATTTTTATGGGAAAGAAAAAAACGCGAATGGATTTTTCCGTTGTGGATTTGTTTAATTGGCTCGGCGGCAATTAGTTTTATTTTAAAAATAATTTTCCAAAGAGCAAGGCCATTTCAGTTAGGGATTGTTGAACTAATTTCTAATTTACAAAGTTCTAGTTATGAAATTTGGAATTTTTCTTTTCCGTCTTTTCAAAGTATGTTAGTTTTTAGTGCAATTCCAATTCTTGCTTATAATTTTCCTAAATTAAAAAAATTCTGGATTGTGTTCGCAGTTCTCGTAGCATTTTCAAGAGTTTATTTCGGAGTTCACTTTTTCAGTGATGTAATCGCAGGAAGTTTGATTGGATATTTATTTGGAATGTTAATAATAAATATAGAAAATGAAAAAAGATTTGGAAAGAAGATTTATAATAAAATATTTAGAAAATAATTATTCGTTTTTTCTTCTTGCAACTTTAACTGCCACAAAAATTATTGCTGCAATTAATAATAAATTTAATGCTCCGATTCCGTATAAGTAAACATTATTTCCAAATCCAGAAACTAATCCTGTTAAACTTGGGAAAAATGATGCTTTCTCAATTATAACTGAAACGGGTTGGAACATATATTTAGTTCCTTCTAAAACTTCAATATCAAATCCGTTTTCTCCTTCTGCATCTGAAAGAACTTTAAGAGTTATTAATACATCTTCTGAAGCGCCTGCATTAATTGTAACTGAAGTTTTATCAGCTGTTGCAGATTCTGCCCAATCAGAATAACTATCTAATGAAATCGTGAAAGTTTTTGTTTCTGAACCTGTGTTAACAATTGTTGCTTTAACAATTAAATCTTTTCCTGCTTTTGCTTCTGAATCTAATTTAGCAGATATTGCTGCAGTCGGTGTTGTTAAACATGAACCTTCTACTTTCAAAATAGAGAGAAATCTTGCTTGATCATCATCTTTAGTTTCATAAATATCTCCATCTTCATCATAAACATAAAATGAAAAACTATAAGTTTTTTCTTCAGCAGATTCTGGAATAGTTATTATAGCATTTAATTTTTTTGAATCAAAGGCATCAATATCCCCAATTTCTACTTTCTGATTAATTCCAAGTTCTTTATTGTAAATAATAACATAAACATTTTCCTGATCTCTACTTCCAATATTCCAAACATTTGCAGATATTTGAATTTTATCTCCACAAGAAGCAGAATCAACAAATTGAATTTTATCCAATATAACAAAATCTCTTTCTGATTTTAATGAAATTGAATCAAAATCTTTTCCAGTATACTCACTATGACAACCAATTTCTGAAGAATCTTCATCTTCTCCAGTAGCTCTAATATAGAATACTAAATTTGCTCCTTTCAAATTTTCTAAATCAACATCTAAAGAATCATCTAGTTTAAATTTTATCAAAAATGTTTCTTTATCTCCGCCGTCTAAATCGAATTCATCTTCTTCATCAACTTCAATTACCCATTCTCCAGAACTTTTATCAAATAATCCCCATTCAAGAGAAATATCTATACGGGAACCTTTAGTAGATACTTTAACTTCTACTTCTATTTCATCAAAAAGATACCACTTTTCATTTTTACCAAAACCATTGATTACCGAAATGTCTTTAATATCAACTTTTATTTTTGAATCACTAAGTGTGTCAAAATCGTTGCTATCAAAATAACAAAAATTTGTTTTAGCAAAAGGGAAATTTAATGATTTTGTTTCGCTTGAATCATTAGCAGTTATTGTTAAAGTATAATCCTCACCAAAAAAATCAAAATCTGAATCAATTTCATAACGAACTGTTTGAGTTTCATTATCTATATTAGTAAACGTAACAGTAATCTCTTTACCATTATAATCTGTGGGGGTATTAGAAGTCCAATCTAATTCAGTTGCATTTCCTTCTGTAACTGTAATATTAAAAGTTCCATCAGATTGCGAAAGTGGGGAAGTATCACTTGTTATTGCTAAAGCACTTGCAAAACTTGTTAAAACTAACAAAGTCAAAATTCCTAAACTTAACAAAGATAATGTTTTATTCATTTTCTGTAATCATTCCGGAGTTACTATGGTTTATAAATTTTTTGATAATGGAGAATATAGTTATTTTCTGGAAAGAGAAGATTTATATATTTTTTATACTATTGAAATAAATGGTGATTAAGTCTCGTGAAAATTCGCTTGGTGCGTGGGCATTCTTGATTGGGGTTGTTATTGCTATATTAATAGCTGTTTCAACTTTGTTGATTCCTATCCCGTTTC
>CAZFCT010000028.1:0-5335 GCA_964517885.1 Candidatus Woesearchaeota archaeon | reverse complement strand
TTTAATTATACTTTTCAAAAACTTTTCTAAATCTTTCAAAATTATGAAATTCTCCCCTTGTTTCTAAAATTTTTTTTCTTTGTTCTACGGTCTTGTTATAAAAACTATTTCCCACTTCTTTTAAAAGAGAGATTTCATCATCGCTAACTTTTGGATTATTTTTTCTATATTCTTCACAAATTTTCTTAACTCTTAATTCATAATTTTTATCTTTCATAATTATTTAAAGAAATCTTTTATTTTAAACTTTTTCTATTTACAAAGAATCTAATCTTTTTAATTGGACAATTGTTTGTCGAGCAAATCTTCTTTCATTCATAATTCTATATTTTCTTTTCATTTTATAAGATAAAAAAAAGAGTCCTTGAATTTCTTCTTTGCTTCTTCTTGCAAGGAATTTTTCTTCTTCTTCAACTTCAATTTTTCCTGAAGAATAATTTTTTTTATTTGGATGATACCAACTTGAATTTACACTTTTCATTAAATAAGAACTACTAATTTCCATTTAGAATTAAACTCCGTATTTTGCATCAACTCTTTCTATTTTTCTTCTTGGTTTTTCTTCATCAATATTTTCTTCACTTACCCACCATTCTAAATCAGGAACTTCAACTTCAATTCCTCTTGCTTTACAATATCCTTTTGTAAGTAAGTAAAAAATTATTCCTAAACTTTTTGAACTTTTATTATTTCCAATAATTATTTTATCAGCACCTTGAGCAAAATTATTTGTATCACAAATCATCAAAACTTTTTTATGAACATTCTTTGTATCATTTAAGGCATTTTTATCAAGCCAAGAATCTGTTACAATTGTTAATTCATTTTCTAGAAAATTAGGAAGTGAGGTATTTGTTAATACTCCTGCAGGATATTTTTTTGTGAAAACTTTTATTCCAGTAAGTTTTGAAAACATATTTGCTGCTCTCCAACCAGTTTGTCTTTTACATACGAGAACAACATCTTCAGGATTAAACTTTGCTAAATATTCTACACCCTCTTTTAATTTTTCATCAATAATATCTGTGTTAAAAATTGCAAGTCCGTCTGCTCTTCTTCTGTAAACAAATTGTTTCATAATTGGAGTTACAACTCTTGTTCCAATATAAATTCCGGTTTTAACATAATCTTCCAAAGGAACAAGCATATCTGTTCTTTTCTTTACTTTAACTTTTTCTTTCAAATCTTCTGTAACAGCAACATCAACCTTTCCAGAAAGTGCTTTAAC
Organism: Candidatus Woesearchaeota archaeon; assembly: GCA_964517885.1. Lineage (GTDB taxonomy): Archaea > Nanobdellota > Nanobdellia > Pacearchaeales > GW2011-AR1 > RBG-13-33-26. Next base: position 4,107 of record CAZFCT010000028.1, on the reverse strand, counting down.
TTTTTCTAAAAGTTTCTTCTTTTTTTCTTCTAATTCTTTCTCCGAAATAGTTGATTCTTTTTCAGCTTCTTTAACTAATTCTTTTTCTGATAATTCTTCTGTTTTTTCTTCTTCAGAATCTTCTGTTTCAGATTTTTTCTTTCTTGGCATTCATTTCAAAGAAAAAGTATATTTTTAAAGGTTTTCACTTCAAATTTTTTTCAATTTCAATCAATCGTTTTATTTTAGATTCTCTTACAATTCCAGTAATTCCACATTTCAAAAAATCTGCTTGAAATCCAAAAGCTAAATCTGCAAGAATCGTTTCTTCTGTCTCTCCACTTCTGTGCGAAAAAACAATTTTAATATTATTTTTCTTTGATAATTCACAAACTTCTCCAACTTCAATTAAAGAACCAATCTGATTTGGTTTTACAATAATCGCGTTAATACTTTTCATTTTAATTGCTTTCTGCAATCTTTTCAAATTCGTCGTCGTTAAATCATCTCCTACAATCAACCTGTCAGGAAATTTTTTCAAAAGTTTTGCAAAACTCTCAAAGTCATTTTCATCAAAAGGATCTTCAAGATAAAATAAATTAAAATTTTTTATTAAATTACAAAGATAACCAAACTGCTCGTCTTCGTCTCTTTTAATCTTGGGATTTTGATAATCATATTTCTTTCTTTTATAAAAACTCGAAGCTGCAATATCTAATCCAACTGGTAAATTCACTTTTTTCAAAAGTTCCAAAACATTTTTTTCATTCATAGAAGTTACCCACGCGTCTTCATCATTTTTCTTCCCATCAAATTTACAATCCGCTTCTTCAAGGAGACTTTTCAATTCTTTTTTCTTTTCTTTATTTTTTTCAAAATTCTTTTCAGGGTTTTTTTCATTTGGAATTAATAAAAATTCTTGAAAATCTGGCTTTTTATCTGAAGAAGAATGTTTCCCTCCACCGATACAATTCCCAACTAATCGCGGAAATTTTTTCCCTTTTCCAGAAAAATCTTGCAAAATTTCCCAAACTTCTTTTTTCTTTTCTTTTGCAATTGCTTTTAAAATTGCAGATTCAAATGCGAACAAAGTATTTGCACCAACCTGATTTTCACAAGTATCTTCAATTTTTCTTAAGTCCTCAAATTTTATTATTTCTTCCTCAGAAAAATATTCTCCTATTTTTTTTATAGTCTCAATATCGTGTTCTATATTTTTTATATAAGATTTTGCTTCAAATTTCCCAGTTGATTTTCCTGTCGGCGACGACGCTGAAAACTCTCCAACATTTGTTTTAATTTTAACAAGAATTGTTTTCTCTTTTCGTGAATCCAAAATAGATTTTGCAGACACTTCTTTAATTTTCATAAATAAGAAAATATTTTGTTATATAAAAAGTTAATGAATTATTCTTCTCCGCTTTCTCCAGCATCTTCTTCTGAATTTTCATCGTCAGGATTTGCAAGTTCCATAATTTCTCCTCCCTCGACGATTTCTGATTCTTCCTCTTCTTCTTTGTTTTCAATTTTTGCGTCAGAAATTTTTCTTTCTGCAGCACGTTTTAATTTTTCTTCTCTCTTAATGGGGAACGGACGTTTTATAGAAATCGGAAGAATTTCTGAATTCAATTCAACTTCTGCAATTTTAAGAGCATCAAAATTTATTTTTTCCAAATCTTCTTTTTCAATTTTTATCAGCAACGGCGCGTTCATAGAAATCTGCAAAGCTCTTGCTCCAAGAATTCTCGCCTTCTCATATTTTGAAAAATCGTCTAACATCTTATTTTAAACTCTCAATTTTAGTTAATATATCTTTCTCTAATTTTTCTATCAAATCAAGAACTTTATTAAATTCCTCGGTTGTGATTTCTTTAGAGTTTCCTTTTTGCATTGAATGAATTATCCCATCAGCCATACAAACTGTAACTCTTGTTTCACTAATATCTTCTTCTTCTTTTGTAGGATCAACAACCAAACTCTCCCCTAATTTGTGTATTGTAAGTGAAATTGGTAATTCTTTTTTCAACGGAACACTCTGCGCAGATTCTTTTTTATAATCTACTTTTTCTTCTGCTTCATCATAAAAAGGAACTTTCGCATTTCTTAAAGCAGCAACAGCACCAATTCCTGCAGCGTCAAGTAAATTTCCGTCGTCGTTAATTGTGTAGATATCTATAAAAACTGTCCAAACTTTTTCTCCTTCTTTAATACATAATTTTTCTAATTCAATAAAATGACTTTCTCTTATTCCTCTATCAATAACTCTTGCAAGTTCTATTGAATCAAATTGTGGCGGGCCCAAATCAATTCTTGGAGAACTCAAAGGTAAAAATTCTGCAGTAACCATTAAATTTCCTTTATCTTTTGAATCTGGATAAGGTGTTCCAACAGCAAGTTTAACTCCGACAAGAACTTCTGTTTTTCCTAATTTAACTTTCGCGCTTCCTTCTGCATTTTTCGAAACTCCTGTTTCAATTATCAATTCTCTTAAATCCTCAGGTTTCCTTCCGTCAAATCTTTTTCCCTGGGATAAATATTCTCTAATTCTTTCTGCTGTTAAATCTGATGTTATCATTGTAAATCTCCCGCAATTTCTTTCAAAGCTTTTTCTTGTGCAGCAAGAATTTCCTTCTGCGCACCTTTTGCAAGTTCAATTGTTTCTTTTAATTGTTTAGGACTAATTTTTCCGTCAAGTTGAATATGACTAATTTTTCCGTCGCCAGTTAAAGTAATTGGAATATCTGTTGGTCCCTCGCCTTCTTCCCAATCTTCTTCTGTTTTAATTAAATCTGTAACTAATTGCTTGTCTAATTTTCCAATTGAAACACTCTGAACTAAACTTTTCATTGGAATTCCAGCGTGAGCCAAGGCCATTGCAGCAGCATTAATTCCAGCACATCTCGTCGACGCATTCGCTTGTAAAATATTTATATGAACATCAACAACTTGACTTGCAAAATCATCAATCATTACAACAGGTTGCAAAGCCCATTCTGTAATTTTAGAAATTTCCTGACTTCTTCTCGAAGGTCCAGGTCTTATTCTATCATCAACTGAAAAACTTAACATATTGTAAGTACATCTCAAAGTTCCTTTCTCTGGATTTTGTGAATGTTGTGGATGCATTTTTTTTGGTCCATAAACTGCAGCGATTGCAACAGTATCTCCAAATCCGAACATCGCGCTTCCGTCTGCATTTGGAACAACCCCCACTTTCGCAGTGATTTTTCTAAGTTCGTTTACTTTTCTTCCATCTGGTCGTTTAAATTCTGTCATTCTTTTTTCTCCTGATTTTCTTCAAACCAATTCTTCATTTCATCAGTTAATCCTGACATTAAAGAATTTTCTGCAATATATATAATTGCTTTTTTTGCGAAAAGTTCATCTTCAACTTTATCTCCGCCAATCCAAATAATTCCATTTTGTCCGACAGTAATTCTGCATTTTGTTTCATCTTTTATTAAAGAAATCATACTTCCTTCTTTTCCAATAATTCTCGGAACTTTGTTAGGATTTATTTGCATAATTATTCCTCTTCCCAGCTTTCCCATTCCAGGAAACTTAAAACTTATATCAGTTCCTCTTTTATTTATAGAATAAATTTTCGCAACAATCATTTCTCCAATATCAAGAACTTCTTTCAAATCATCTTTATTTACATATCTTGGAATTTCCATTAAAGATAAAAAAGCATTTTCTGGTGTTCCTATATCTACAACCCAACCATTATAAGTTATCATCTCAACTTTTCCAATAACAACATTTCCTCTTCGAGGTTGATAAACTCCTGACAATGGAATTACTTTAACCAAATTTTTTGATTCTTCAGCGAGCCCAAATCTTATTGCAACAATCTCGTCTCCTCGTTTTTCTGTTCCTTCTCCAGGTAAGTATTCGTCGCCTTTTGAAATAATTTCTCCTGGTATTACAATTTGTCTTTCCATTTTATTCTTTAATCTCCTCTGTAACTGCAGCGCCATGTGTCGCTGAATTTAGTTTGTCATAAAAGTCAATAATTATTCCGGCTGGAACACTCACAACGACTTCCAAACTCCCATCATTCATCCAGTTCTCTTGCTCTTTATACTGAGAAATGATATTATAAACCTTTCCAGTGTGAATTGCAGG
>CAZFCT010000027.1:0-5800 GCA_964517885.1 Candidatus Woesearchaeota archaeon | reverse complement strand
TTTCTATTTTAACAGGTTTTACAACTTCCTCTGCTGTTACTGAAGGATTTGCAAATAATAAGGAGGTTCCTAATATTCCTGCTTTTACTAAATTGCTTAAACTTTTTTTCATATTATTTTATAACCTTAATTATATTTAAATCTTTCTCTTTTTGTTACTGGGAAGTAATTACATATAAATTTTAGAAGAAATTTAATTAATAGAAAACATTATTTTAGATAGGAAAAGTATAAAAAGTATTTTTTCTTATTTTTTTTATGGAGACAGGACTGAGACATTATGCAAATATGAGTATATGGACATTAGTCTGTACTTCAATTAAATTTCCTTCAATTTAATTCAGTTTTACACCTGGGTTGAATTGAATTTTTCTATAGATACTCAGGTAGTGAAACCAGATTGTTGTTGGATTTAAACAAAAAATGGAGAAAGTAAATTAAGAATTTACAATCCCCCTTTAAACAAAAAATGGAGAAAGAAAAAATGGAAAAAGAAGAAGTCGAAAAAGAGTTAAGTCGTTTGTTTGAGATAACTTTTCGACTTGAAGATGAAATAAATATGTTAGAATCTTAATTTTTTTAGTCTTGATTTGTATTTTCCTAATTGGAATTATTTAATAGGTTTTCCCGACATAAACCCAGTAATCTGCTTTTTTTCCCGAAATTATACATTTTTGATTTGATATTTTTTCTGAATCTATAAAAAGTGTTTTTGCACTAGTTTCTTCTTTTAATTTTTCTTCAACATCTTCTGAATTTGATAAAGGAATTTTTACTATCTTTTTTTCTTTAATGAATTTTATCATTTCTTTTTTGTTTTCTGTTTTTCTTAAAGAACTTTTCAGAATCTTTTCTGCATTTTTATAGAGTTCTTTTTGAATTTCTTCTAGAAGTAATGGAATCTTTTTTTGGACTTCTGAAATTTTTATTTGTGATTTTTCTGAAGTGTTTCTTTTAACAATTGTTACAGAATTTTTTTCTAAATCTTTTGGACCGATTTCAATTCTTATTGGAATTCCTTTCAGTTCCCATTCTGAAAATTTTCTCCCTGGAGAATATTCTTCTCTTTCGTCGAGAATAGGAGAAAATTTTTTCAATTCTTTTTCTATTCTTTTTGAAATTTCTAAAACTTTTTTCTCTTTACCCTTAAATAATAAGGGAATAATTACAATTTTATTTTCTGCAATTTTTGGTGGAATAACTAAACCTTTGTCGTCGGAATGCATTGCTAACATTGTTCCAAGCATTCTTGTTGAAATTGCGTGAGTGTTTTGATAGACAAAATTTTCTTTTTCATTTTTGTCTTTGAATTTTATTTTGTATGCTTTTGCAAAATTTTGTCCGTCATAATGAAAACAGGTTCCTTCGATTACTTTTCCATTTGGAAGGACATGATGCATTTTTTCTGAGAATACTGCACCTGCAAATTTTTCATAATCTGTTTTTCTTCCGTAAATTCCAGGTAGAGCCATCAAATCTTTTGTAATTTTTTCGTAAATTTTCATAACTTTTTTTCCGTGTTCAATTGATTCTTTTTCTGTTGCGAAAACAGTGTGCATTTCATTCCACAAAAATTCTCTTGTTCTAAAAAATGGAATAGGATTATTAAACTCCCAACGGACAACATTATTCCACTGATTTAACAGCAACGGCAAATCTCTCCAACTTCTAATCCACTTAGAATAAGATTCATACATAATTGCTTCGCTCGTCGGACGGATTGCAAGTTTTTCATTTAATTTTGTTTTTCCTGCGTGAGTTACCCAAGCGACTTCAGGAGCGAATCCTTCGATGTGTTCTGACTCTTTTTCAAAAGATTTTTCTGGAATAAACAAAGGAAAATAACAATTTTGTACTTTGATTTTTTTAAATTCGTCGTCGCACGCGTTTCTTATTTTTTCCCATAAATTATACGACGACGGACGGAAAATTATACATCCCGAAACAGAAGAATAATCTGCGAGTTCTGCTTTTATCATTAATTGTGTAAACCATTCAGACATGTCATCTTCTTTTTTTATTGTAATTCCTTCTTCTGATTTTTTTGTCATATTAAATCGACACCTTCTAATTCATTAAATATATTATTAACTGTTGTTTTTATATAATTTGATTCTAATGCAAAACCTAAACTTTCTGCGCCGCTAATTTTGAAATTATTTATTCCTATTGCTTCTCCGTCGATATTTATTAGTGGACCTCCTGAATTTCCTGAATTTAGTGCAGCGTCGATTTGTACATAAGCGTTTAATCCATTCTCGCCTTTTTGATGAACATTAGAAATAATTCCTTGTGTTACTGAAAAAGATAATCCTAAAGGATTTCCAATTGCAATTACTCTTTCACCTTGTTTTATTTTATCTGAATCTGCTAATTCGAGAGGAAAGTAGTTTTCATTTTCTATTTTTAATAAGGTAATATCCATTCCTGTGTTTTCGCCTATTTTTTGAACTTTGTGACTTTTTCCGTCGTAAGTAATTATTGTCGCTGCTTTTGCTCCCTCCATAACATGTGCGTTTGTGATTATGTATCCGTTGTTTGCGATGAAAAATCCTGAACCTTGAGAAACATCTGTTCTGATTGTCACGACGGATTTTATTGATTCTTCAATTACTCCAGAAAAATCTGAACTTACTGATGCTTTTAATTTACTTATTTCTGTGTCTATTGTGCTAAACTGCGCACCGAGGGAAGTTAAACTTTCTTTTGTTTCTAAAACATTTTCTGACAGTTCTATTAATTGAGATTGTGTATCTGTTTGTAAACTTTCTAGTTTGAATGATAATTCTTGATATTCTGTATTTTGTTTTAATAAAATTAAATACATAAAAACACTACTGGTTATCATAAATAAAATAAAAAGGGAACTTATACTTCCGAGAATTATTTTGTGTTTTTTTTCTAGTGTCATTTTTTTATTAAAGAAATAAGATATAAAAACTTAACTTTGTATTTCATATTATCTGGGCCCATAGTTTAACGGATAGAATAACAGGTTTCGGCCCTGTTGATGGGGGTTCAATTCCTCCTGGGCTCATAATTTGCAAAAATTTTATTTCATTAAATTTTCTAAAATATCTTTTACAACTTTGAAATCTGCACGCTTTGAAGTTTTCTGCATAACTTTTCCAATCAAGAAATTTAAAGATTCTTTTTTTCCAGATTTGTAATCAGCGACGGCGTTTGCGTTATCTTCAATAATTTCTTTGCAAACTTTTTCTAACTCTTTTTTTGATGAAATTGTTTTTTGTTTTTCTGCCTCTTTTAATGGTGATGAAGATTTTTCTTTCCAACTTCGTAAAATTTCTTGAGCTTTTAATTCTGTAATCTTTTTTGTTTCAATTAATTTCAAAAGTTCAATAAAATGTTCTGGTTTAATTTCTGTTTCTTCAATTTCTTTTTTATTGTATTTTAAAACATTCAACAACTCAATTGTAATCCACTGTGAAGCAAGTTTTGGATTTGTCTTTTCAATTATCTTTTCAAAAAATTCTGCAATCTCAAATTTCTTTGTAAGAACTTCTGCATATTTTTTTTCTATTTTATATTTCTTAATTAATTTCTGAAGTTTTTCTCCGGGAGTTTCTGGAAGTGCATTTTTTATTTTTTCAATTCTTGATTTTTCTAATTTTATTGTAGGTAAATCTGGGTCTGAAATAAATCTGTAATCTTGTGCTTCTTCCTTGCTTCGCATTTTCATTGTTGTTCCTTTTGATTCGTCAAATCTTCGCGTTTCTTGGATTTTTGGAACATCGTTTTTTTGTCGTTCAATTTCTTTTTCTATTGCAGTTTTGATATTTGTAATTGAGTTTACATTTTTTATTTCAATACGAACTCCTTTTAATTCTGGGAGAGAAACATTCACATCGGATTTTATTCCTGCGTTTTTGTCGAATGCTTTTATGTAACTTAATGTTGTGATTAATTGTTTTAGCCAGTCGAAAACTTGTTGTGACGACGTGAAATCTGGTTCTGTTACGATTTCTATTAATGGTAAACCTGAACGATTGTAATCTATCTCGCCAGTTTTTGGGTTCCACGCTGCGGGGTCTTCTTCTAAATGTGCTTCGCGAATTCTTATTCCTAAAAAATTTCCGTTTTCACCGACGGGAAATGCGTGCGGTCCTGATAAAGTATTTTGATAACCTTTCGGTAAATCAGGCCAGTCATAATGTTTTCTTTGCCAAACTAATTTTTGATTTATTTTACAATTTAAAATTAACGCGATTTGAATTGCTTTGTCGATTGCAGATTTATTTGGAAGCATTGGTTTTGCGCCTGGCTGTGCAGTACAGATAGGACAAATATTTGTATTCGGTTTTGAAAATTTCGCTCCGTGAACTGTTTTACAACGACAAAATAATTTTTCTTTAGTATCAAGATATCCGTGAACTTCTAATCCTATGATTGGCATAAAAGGTGGAAGAAAGATAGTTTTTTATAGATTTCCTATTTATTTCTTTAATGGAAAAGACATCAGCAAAACCAGGAGATTATGTTGAAATTCATCTTACTAAATTAATTTACTCTGGGATTTTATTAGAAAGTCCGGATACAGAAAAAGGTGTTGTTCTTTTGAAACTTGATTCTGGTTATAACATTGGTTTTAATAAAAAAGATATTTTGAAAATTGAAATTTTGAAAAAGGCGAAAGATAGGGAAATTGAAAATGTTAAAATAAAAAAAGATTCTGAAAAACCTACGATTGCTTTGGTGATTACTGGTGGGACGATTGCGTCAATTCTTAATCCGAAGACGGGCGGTGTTCATGCTTTGCAGAAACCAGAAGATTTTTTCAAATTTTATCCTGAACTTTTTAAGAGAGCAAATGTTATTGTTGAAAATCCGTTTATGAAAATGTCAGAGGATATGGATTCTAAGGACTGGCAGAAAATTGCGAAAGTTGTTATTAATTTGTTGAATGATTCAAATATTAAAGGAGTTATTATTACGCACGGGACTGATACTTTGCATTACACTTCGTCGGCGTTGAGTTTTTTTATTCGAGATTTGAACAAACCAGTTGTCTTGACTTATTCGCAGAGAAGCATTGATAGGGCTTCTTCCGACGCTGATTTAAATTTGCAGTGCGCTGCTGTCGCTGCGATTTCAGATATTGCAGAAGTTTCTTTAGTTGGGCACGCGTCGTCAAATGATGATTTTTGTTATGCAATGCCTGGAACAAAAGTTAGAAAACTTCACACTTCGCGACGTGACGCTTTCAAAGTTGTAAACGCAAAACCTTTTGCAAAAATTTTTCCAGATAGGCTTGAGATAGTTTCTGATTATAATTTGAGAAATAAAAACAAGGCGAAACTTGATGCGAAGTTTGAAGAAAAAGTTGCGCTTGTAAAAATTTATCCTGGACAGAATCCTGATATTTTGGATTATTACTCTAAAAATAAATATAAGGGAATTGTTTTAGAACTTACTGGTTTAGGGCAGGCACCGACGAGAAAATCTAGAAATTCTTGGACGCAGAAACTTAAAGAAATTCAGAAAAAAGGAATTGTTGTTTGTGCGGTTTCGCAGTGCATTTTTGGAAGAGTTGACCCTTTGGTTTATTCAAACGGCAGAGAAATTTTAGAGACAGGAGTTATTTATTTAGAAGATATGCTTGCTGAAACAGCGTATGTAAAACTTGGCTGGGTTTTGGGACACGATGATTGGGCAAAGAATAAAAAAATTGTAAAAGAAAAAATGTTAGAAAATTTTTCTAATGAGATTAATTATCGGTTAGAAGATTAGTTGTTACTTTGAAGGAGATACAAAAGAAAGATTTAAATAGAAAAAAATTCTT
>CAZFCT010000026.1:0-5911 GCA_964517885.1 Candidatus Woesearchaeota archaeon | reverse complement strand
TTAAGAATTAAAGAAAAAAATGTTTCAGAACTTGTTAATGATTTGAAAGTCGAACAGAGTAAAATTTCTCACGCGCTTGGAAGTTTGAAAAAATGTAATATTGTTAAGATGAAACAGAATGGGAAAGAGAGAATTTATTCTTTGAATAAGGATACGATTGTTCCAATATTTGAGCTTATTGATAAACATGCGTCAACTTATTGTGATTGTTCGTCTTGTATGAAAGGGTGTGATAGAAGATGAAAAAAATATATTTAGATAACGCAGCTACGACAAAAGTTGACGACGAAGTTTTGAAAGTAATGATTCCTTACTTTAATGAAAAATATGGGAACGCGTCGTCTGTTCATTTTTTTGGACAAGAAGCAAAACAAGGTTTGGAAAAATCTAGAAAAATAATTGCAAAATCAATTGGCGCAAAAACTAACGAAATAATTTTTACATCTGGTGGAACAGAAGCAAATAATCTTGCGTTGAAAGGTTTGTTTTTTTGGAATAAAGAAAATAATACAGGAAAAAATCACATAATCACGACGAAGATTGAACATGACTGTGTTTTGAACTCGTGCAAGTGGTTAGAAAAACAAGGTGCTGAAATAACTTATTTGAATGTTGACTCTGAAGGGTTTATTGATTTGAAAGAACTTGAAAATTCAATTACTGAAAAAACAATTGTTATTTCTGTTATTCATGGAAATAATGAAATTGGGACTATTCAAGATTTAGAAGCGATTGGGAAAATTTGTAAGGAAAAAAATGTTTTACTTCATACTGATGCGTGTCAAAGTTATACAAAAACTTTTCTTAATGTTAAGAAACAGAATTTAGATTTGGTTACTTTGAATGGGGGAAAAATTCACGGGCCAAAGGGAGTTGGTGCTTTGTATATTCGAGAAGGAATTAAAATTGTTCCTTTATTTCACGGTGGGGGGCAAGAAAAAAGTTTAAGAAGTGCGACAGAAAATGTTTCTGGAATTGTTGGTTTTGCAAAAGCAGTTAAGATTGCAAATAAAAAAGAAATTGAAAAAATGAATCAACTTAGAGATAAAATAATTGAAGGAATTTTAAAAATTCCAAACACAAATTTGAATGGTTCAAAAGAAAATCGTTTGTGTAATAATATTAATGTAACTTTCAATAATATTGAAGGAGAATCTATCGGCGGTTATTTAGAAAATAAAGGAATTTGTACGTCGACAGGAAGCGCTTGCGCGTCGCATTCCTTGGAAACGAGTCATGTTTTGAAATCTCTTGGATTAAGTCCTTTGCAAGCAAATAGTTCAATAAGAATTTCAATAAGTAGATACACAACAGAAGAAGAAGTAAATTATCTTTTGTCTGTTCTTCCAAAAATTGTGAATAAATTAAGGAGAATGAGTCCAATAAAATGAAAAAAATAATTAAGAAAATTCCAAAGAGAAAAATTCTTAGTAAAACTAAAATTGAAATCCCAAAAAAGAAATTTGAAGTAAAAAAGAATATGACATTCGCAGAATTGCTTGAGAAAAGACCAGAATCAATGAATTATTTATTTGAAGCAGGTTTGCATTGTATTGGTTGTCATATGTCTGCTTATGAAACAATTGAACAAGGTTGTTTAGCTCACGGATTTTCAAAAAAAGAAATTGAAAAATTAATTGAAAGAATAAATGAGGGAAAATGAGAATGTGGAATGTTAATACTGCTGGAATGTGTAATCAGCATTTGCTCGGAGAACACGTTGAATGCCATATGTTTGTTGCAACATTAAATCAAGGAAAATCCGTTCAGGGTTATTTAGAAAAAGGACTTTTGGAAATTCATAATTTAAAAAAGAGACATAATGAAATTGCCAAAGAAATGAAAAGGCGCGGAATGAATCATAAATCAAAACTGCCTTTTTTTAAGAGAATAAAATTAGGAAAAATAGATCCAGAAAAAAATAAAATTGAATTAAATAAAAGATGCGAGAAGTGCAAATTAAAATGACACTTGATTATTCAAAAGAAGTTATGAAGAATTTTATGAATCCAAAAAATCTCGGAGAGATTAAAAATGCTGATGGAATCGGGAAAATTGGGAATCCGGTTTGTGGAGATATAATTCATGTTTACATAAAAGTTGAAAATAAAAATGGAAAAGAAATTTTGAAAGATATAAAATTCAAAACTTTTGGATGTGCTGCTGCAATTGCGACTTCATCTATGGTTACTCAGATTGCAAAAGGAAAAACTTTGAAAGATGCAGAAAAAATAAAATATGAAGATGTTGTTAAATCTCTTGGAGGGCTTCCGAAAATAAAAGTTCATTGTTCTATTATGGCGCAGGAAGCTTTGAAGTTAGCAATAAAAGATTATGAAAAAAGGAAAAAAGTTAATTCAATACGTTTATATACCCACAAAAAATGAAATTATATAAGAAACATAGATAGTGAGTCCACAACTATAGACAGGATTTGCTATAGTTAGATTTCTTTTAAAATATCATGGAACAATTCGAAAAACTCGGATTGAGCAAAGATGTATTGTGCATCCTTAAAGAAGCCGGTTTTAAAACACCGTCGGAAATTCAGGAAAAAACAATTCCCTTGGCTCTTGCCGGAAAAGATATCATCGGTGGTTCTGCCACAGGAAGCGGAAAGACTTTAGCATTTGCTTCAGCAATAATTGAAAATTTAAAACCAAATAAAAAAGTTCAAGCATTAATTCTTACGCCAACAAGAGAATTAGCTGAACAAGTTTCTGATTCAATAACTCATTTTTCAAAAAACAAGAATCTCAAAGTTACTGCAGTTTATGGCGGAGTTAATATGGAGCAACAGATTAGAAGAATAAGATATTCTGATGTTATTGTTGGAACTCCTGGGAGACTTTTAGACCATTTGAAAAGAAGAACCCTTAATTTAGATTATGTTAAATTTTTAGTCCTTGATGAGGTTGACAGAATGTTTGATATGGGATTTAGCCAAGACGTTGAAACAATTCTGCACAAGTGCCCACGAGATAGACAAACAATGATGTTCTCTGCGACAATTTCTGCAGATGTTGAATTTCTTGCAAAAAAGCACGCAAAAAATCCAATTAAAATTTCAGCAGAAACTTATATTGATGCTTCAAAATTAAAACAAATTTATTATGATGTTCAACAAAATAAAAAGTTCTCTTTGCTAGTTCATTTGTTAAAAAAAGAATCTCAAGAATTAATTATGGTTTTCTGTAATACGAGAAGAAATGTTGATTTTGTTTTTGAAAATTTGAATAATAAGGGAATTAGAGCAGAAGCAATCCACGGCGGTTTAAGTCAGAATAATAGGACAAGAGTTCTTGGTGAGTTCAAGAAAAAAAGTGTTAAAGTTTTAGTTTGTACAGATGTTGCAGGAAGAGGACTTGATATTAAAGGTGTTGGAAATATTTACAATTATAATATACCAAAAATAAGTACAGATTACATACATAGAATTGGAAGAACAGCGAGGGCAGGTGAGAATGGAAAAGTTGTGAATATTATTTCAAGTGAAGATTATATGTTTTTTAGAAAAGTAATGGAAGACGGAACTATGAAAGAATCAATGAAAGAAGAAGAACTTCCTGAATTTGAAATTATAAATGCAAGACCTCAAATTAGGCGAAGAAATTTCACAAGAGAAAATGTAAGAAATAATTCAAATCGAAGATTTGGTGGAAGAAGAAATTTTAGAAGAAGATAAGTTTTTAAATTCTTTATAATTTACTTAATTAAAAGATGTTAATACAATATATTTCAATTACAATAGAATTCCTTATTGCGGTAATGGGACTTTTAATTGTTTTTCAAAGAAAGAAAATTTATGGTTGGGGGATTTTTGTTACTTTTGGAATTTATGTTTTTTATGATTTAGTTAGATTAATGAATATACCAATTTCGAATGATTTAATGTATGGTTTGTTTTTTATTGCAACAGCGTCGGCGTTTTGGGCAATTTATAGAATTTATTCTAGGAGAAAAAAATGATTTCATTTAGTTTAATAGGATTATTTGTGGTTATCGCAGCTTGGATAGTTGAGTTTTTTTTAATGGGAAAAAAGAAGAAAATGAGTCCTATATTTATTGGAGTTTATATTTTAGGAGTTGGAGTTTTAGTTTATGATGGATTCACATCTGGTGCAGTTGAACTTGCAATCGCAAATTTAATTAGTTTAGTAGTTGCTGGAATTGTTTTAGGAAAAACTCTTGTTGAAATAAAGGATTAATATGAAAAGAAAAAATAATATTAAATTTTTTGGAATTTTGTTGATTTTAATTTTAGTAGTTCTTGTAAGTTATTTTATATTTATTCAAAAAGAAGAGAATAATCTTGAGATTTATCATTGGTGGACGTCGCCAAGTGAACATGCTGCGATGAGCGCGTTGATTAATGTATTTACTGAAAAATATCCAGAAGCGATTGTTTTACCTACGTCGGTTATTAGTAGAAGTTCTGGTGGCGGAGGAGTTTTAATGTTTAATGTTGTGAAGCCGAAAGTTTTTAATCGCGAGGGTCTTGACGCTTTTTTGATTCACGCAGGATATGAAGGAAAAACTTATTTTGATGCTGGGCTTTTAGAACCAGTTAATGAAATCTGGGAATCTGAAAAATTAGAATATTATGTTCCTGAAATAATTCAAGTTATGTGTAAATTTAAAGGAGATTATTATTCTGTTCCAATTGGAATTCACAGGACAAATGTTATTTGGTATAATAAAAAGATTTTGAAAGAAAATGAAATTTATGCAGAACAATTAACAACATGGGAAGAACTTTTTGATGCGTGTGATGATTTGAGAGATGCTGGTTTAGATTATCCGATTCAGATGGGAACAACATGGACAGCACAACATGCTTTTGATCAGATTGTTGCAAGTCAGGGAATTGATTTTTATGAAGATTGGATAAATGGAAAGGTTTCTGAAAACGACGAGAAATTATTAAATTCTTTTAAGATTTTTGAGAAATATTTGAGTTATGTAAATCCAGATAATGAAGAAATAGATTGGAATGTTGCGGTTGATAGAATTATTTCTGGAGATGGTGCGTTTAATATTATGGGTGATTGGGCGAACGGCGAGTTTAAATCTGCTGGCGTTGAGTTTAATGAAGATTATGGAATAATTATTGTTCCTGGAACTAGTAATATGTATGGTTTTGTTATTGATGCATTCCAACAACCGAAAAATGCGAAGCATCCTGAAAATGCAGACAACTGGTTGAGAGTAGTTAGTTCAAAAGAAGGACAGGACGCGTTTAATCCAATAAAAGGTTCTATCTCTGTAAGAACCGACGCTGATGAAGAAAAATATGATTTATACTCTCGGTTGGCTTTGCTGAATCTTTTTACTGTTGAATATATGTTCCCTGCAATTTCTAATGGTGCTCCAAAAGAATTTGAAATTAAAGAACAAGAAGTGATAAAAGAATTTGTAAAAGATTTGGATGAAGAAAAAGCAATTAAGAAAATAACAGATTATAGCAAAGAGATTGAGAATAAATATTCTATTGTTTGGGAATTAAGTGAATAATTTTGTTAGAGAATTTTTTAACTTAAAAATAGTAACATAACAAGGGTTTATAATGTCTATTTGATTTAATGTAATATATAAAATGACTTCAAAAACAGAACAAGTAGATTTAGAATATAAAGTAGAAAGAAATGGGGGCGTTTATGTTGTAAGAGTTAATAATGCTCATCTTATTAGTTGTGGGAATGTTTATGGTGATTTGTATTTAGATAAAATAGAAGGGAGTGAAAGAGTTAGATTATGGAGACCAAAAATGTTAAATCCATTTAATTCAGAAATTAAAGAAAGAGATATTAAAGTTCCTGATCTTTGTATTAATGAGGTGAGGTTAAATTGGAATTCATTGGATGATTTAATTAAAGAGATAGATTATGGATTAGTTCATAAATATGAAAAA
>CAZFCT010000025.1:0-5980 GCA_964517885.1 Candidatus Woesearchaeota archaeon | reverse complement strand
AAACACGTAGGCAAAACCCTCCCATGTAAAGTATTTATCCCATTCAAATTTATGTAATCAAATATTTTTCCGTGACATCCTATTCCTGTAACAAGTGCAAAATCATCTTTTTTCTTCCCCGCTTTTATTTCTTTTTCAATTCCTTTTTTTATTCCTGCAAGAATCTGAAAATTAAAACATCCCGGACACCACGTCGGCAAAATTCCTGTATTCAAATTATTTCCTGTTGATTTTTTACTTGTCATTTTAATCCCTCGCAAAATTTTTTAATTTTATCTTCATAAGAATCTTCAACTATATTTCTAAATCTACTAAATTTAATATCTAATTTTGCAATTGGTTCTTTGCTTGACTCTTCCATTTTAGGAAGCGTTTTACCAATTATTCCTGCATGAGTACAAAAAAAAGCTATTTTTTTTATTTTCTTTTTATTTTCGACTAGATATTTTTTAACAGCAGGAACAGGCCCAAACGCCCAAACAGGAGTTCCGACAATAATCAAATCATAATTTGAAGGATCTTTTTGGTAACTCATTTCAAATTTTTTCTGAAAGGGCATGTGCTTTCCTTTAACGACAACCCTATCGCTATCGACATTCAAATTTTTAGAAATTTCTTCTGCAACTTTTTTAGTGTTTCCAGTAAGAGAATAATAGACAACTAATATTTTTTTCATTTTCTTAACCTCTTTTTAATTTCTTCAGATAATTCATCGTGTAAAAATGGACGTCCGTCATATCTTAAAATCTTATTTTTCTCATCAATAAAAATTCCTGTTTTTTCAGAAATCAATTTTGCAAGTTGTCCTGTCGCAGAATTTTCAACAAGAATAATATTTTTTCCTTCAATTTCTTTTTTGATTTTTTCAGGGAAAGGTTCAAGATAAAGAACCTGAACAAACTTAACATCAAGATTTTTTATTGAATCAACAATCGCACCTTTGGTGCTACCGTAAGAAATAACAACATTCTTAGAATTTTTATTTCCATAAATACTATAATTCTCAAACTTCTCAGCCTCGCTATTTATCATTTTCTGTTTTTCTTTTCTATCATTAACATTCTTTTTTATCTGTTCCATATCTTCAGTGGCATTACCAAAATCATCTGTTTCATAACTGTTATATCTTTTTAATTTTGTATTCTTTTGAGATAAACTTATAATCGCAAGTTCGTCTGTAGTGTAAGAACTTTCAGCAAGATGTTTATCAGATAAAATAATTACAGGAACACCAAATTTTTGTGAGAAAAAAAATGCTTGACTTGTTAATTCTTCAGATTCTATTGTATCTCCTGGTGCAATAACTAATCTAGGAAATTCACCATGTCCTGCGTGTCTTACTAAATCTAAATCTCCTTGCCCTGTGTAAGTTGCGACTCCTGTCGACGGACCAGGACGACTTGCCATATAAATTACCAACGGAACTTCTGCAATTCCAGCAAGACTCAACGCTTCTGTCATTAAATCAAAACCACCTCCCGAAGTTCCAATCATTGTTTTCGCGCCAGTAATTGCACTCCCAATCGCAGCATTAATTACTGCAATCTCGTTTTCTAATTCCATAACAATAAAATTTTTCTCAATCTGCTTTTCAGCCAATTCACTCATAACATTCGTAGCAGGGGTCATAGGATATGCAAAATAAACATCAAGCCCAGATTTTATCGCACCGTCGGAAATTCCTTTATTCCCGTTCATAAAAAATAATTTCTTTTTCTTAAATTCAACTTTACACGCTATTTTTGTCTCGGCATTATAACCTTCTGTCGCATCTTTAATATTCTCTTCATATCTCTCTTTCAATATTTTTAACTGTTCTTCTAAAACTTTAAACTCAATACATAATGTTTTATACAATCTTCCAGCAAAATACATATTCCCTTTCCCTTCTCCAGAAATCACAACTCCTCCCTTCTTCAAATCTTTTTTATGAATTTTTGTTGTATCTTCATCTAATGAAATAATTAAATCAACTTTTGATTCATTACTATAAACTGGCTCTTCGGAAAAAGTTATAACATTAAAATTATGCCCTCCGCGAATTAAAGATTGATAATCTCTCGACATAAAAATATAATAACCTTTACTAATCAACGCTTGTCCTAAAAGTGTTGAAAGAATATTAGGGCCTTGTCCTGCTTTTCCACCAAAAAGAATACTAAACTTCATTTTATCACAATCAATTTTATATATCCTTTAACTCTAATTATTATAAACCTTTTGAAAATGAGATTTGCACATATGGCCGATGTTCATCTCGGAGGGTGGAAACAAAAACCTCTACAAGATTTAAATTTTCAATCTTTCCAGAAAGCAATTGGCGTTTGTATAGAACAGAAATTAGATTTCGTTTTGATAGCCGGAGATTTATTTGATTCTGCATACCCTCCAATAGATATTTTAAAAGATACTTTTGGCGAATTCAAAAAATTAAAAGAAGCAAAAATCCCATGCTTCTTAATTGCAGGTTCTCATGATTATTCTGTTTCAGGAAAAACTTTTCTTGATGTTTTGGAAAAAGCTGGCTTCTGTAAAAATGTTACTAATTTAGAAGAAGATGAAAATTCAATTATTTTAAATCCAACAATTTATGAAAATGTTGCACTTTATGGATATCCTGGAAAAAAATCTGGGTTAGAAATTCCTGATTTAAGACGAATAAAATTTAATGATTCTCCTGGAATGTTCAAAATTTTTATGTTGCATACAACTCTTGATAAAGCAAAAGGAACTCTTCCTATCGACGCATTAGAAGCAGATAATGTTCCTAAAGCAGATTATTATGCAATGGGACATTTACATATTGATTTTCAATATCAAAATTTTGTTTATCCCGGACCTATTTTTCCAAACAACTTTCAAGAACTTGAAGATTTGCACCACGGAAGTTTTTACATTGTTGATACCGACGAGTCAAACCCTTTAAAAAAAATTGAATTAAAAATAAAAGAAGTTGTCTCTATCGAAGTTGAAGTAAAAAACGCAACAATCGCAACCTCGCAAATAATTTCTGAAATTGAAAAACGCGATGTAGAAGATAAAATAATTTTATTAAGAGTAAAAGGAGAATTAGAATCTGGCTCAACTTCTGATATAAAATTTTTACAAATTGAAGAATCTGCAAAAAGAAAAAACGCTTTTTTTATTTTAAAAAATACTCATGAACTAAAAACAAAAGAAGTTGAAATGGAAATTGAAGTTAATAATATAGATAACGTAGAGGAAGAATCAATAAATCTTTTTTCAAATCAGAATCCCGTCGATTTCAACAAGTTTATTCCGCAACTTCTTCATTCGCTTTCATTAGAAAAACAGGAAGGAGAAAAACTCGAGAGTTTTACTTCACGACTTCTTGAAGAAAATAAAAAGATTTTGAGATTTTAAAATGAGAATAAAAAAAATTATTTTAGAAAATATTAGAAGTTACGAAAATCAAGAAATTAATTTTGTCAGTGGTTCAACTTTATTATCTGGAGATATTGGTTCAGGAAAAACTTCTGTTCTTTTAGCAATTGAATTTGCATTATTTGGTTTACAACCCGGACAAAGAGGTTCTGCACTTTTAAGAAATGGTGCAACCAACGGAAAAGTAAAATTAATATTTGAAGTGGACGGAAACGATATTGAAATTGAACGAACTCTAAAAAAAGGTAAAACTATATCACAAGATTATTGTTCTATTTTAATCGACGGAGAGAAAAAAGAATTATCTGTGACAGAATTAAAAAGTAAAATTTTAGAATTACTTAATTATCCTACAGAATTTGCGAAAAAACAAAACATCTTGTATAAGTTTACAGTTTATACCCCGCAAGAAGAAATGAAACAAATAATTTTAGAAGATTCTGATACAAGAATTAACACTTTGCGTCATGTTTTTGGTATTGATAAATATAAAACAATTTTAGAAAATGTTACTCTTTTAGCAACAAAATTACGAGAAGAAAAAAGAATGAAAGAGGGAATGATTTCAAATTTAGAACAAAATAAATCCTTATTAATTTCAAAAGAAAAAGAACTTGAAGAAAAACAGAAAATTCTTCCTTCGTTAGAAGCAGAGCTTTTTGATAGAAAAGAAATTAGAAAAAAAATCCAATTAGAAAAAGAAGAGATTTCTAAAAAAATAGAAGAAAAAAATAAACTTCAAAGCGAAGTTGAAAAAACAAAAATTATGATTGTAAACAAAGAAGATACAATTTTTTCTAATAAAAAAACAATATCTCAACTAAAATTACAAGTTGTTGAATTGCAAAATCTTGCATTTGATGAATCCGAATTTCAAATTATTGAAAAAAGAATTTCTGAAAATAAAATTAAAAAAGAAAAATTAAATAATTCTTATTTAGAAATTAATTCAAAAATTAATTCTATTTTATTAAGAATTGAAGAAGATAAAAAATTAGAAAAAAAGATTTCTAGTTTAGAAATTTGTCCAACTTGTTTGCAGAATGTCGACGCTGTTTATCGAGCAAATGTTTTAAATAAAATCCACAATAACGAATCTGATTTTAAAATTAAAATTAATTCTCTTGAAGAAGAAAAAACTTGCGCTGCTCAGGAAATAAGACAAATAGAAAACACAATTTCTACTGATGAAAAAAGATTCACAGATTTAAGAATTTTAAAAATAAGACTACAAGGAATTGAAGAAAAATCAATTCAAATTAATAATATTGAAAAATCAAATTCTCTTTTAGAAAAAGATATTGAACTTTTAAAACAACATTTAGATTTGCTATCTTCTTCTGTGATTAATCTTTCTAAATTTTCAAATCTTGCAGAAGAAAAACAAAAAGAATTTGAAGAAATTTTAAGACAAGAGAGAATTTCTGAAATTAAACTTGCTGAATTGAAAAAAGAAATTGAATTTTCCTCTTCTCAAATTGCTCAACTTAAATCTGAAATTGAAAAAGTTGAATTAATTAAATCTAAACTTGTTTATATTTCTGAACTTGAAAACTGGCTTTCAAAACAATTTACTACTTTAATTTCATTTATTGAAAAAAATGTTATGTTAAAATTAAAAGCAGAATTTTCAAAACTTTTTGCGGAATGGTTTTACACTTTGGTTTCAGATACATTCGCTGTGCGTTTGAGTGATAATTTTACGCCGATTGTCGAACAGCAAGATTATGAAATTGATTATGCTTATCTTTCTGGCGGGGAAAGAACAGCAATTGCACTTGCTTACAGATTAGCGCTGAACCAAGTTATAAATCAATTAATGAGTAAAATTAAAACACGAGATTTAATAATTCTCGACGAGCCGACAGACGGATTTTCAGAACAACAAATTGATAAAATGAGAGATATTTTCCAGCAATTAAATGTAGGACAATTAATTGTTGTAAGTCACGAACAGAAAATAGATGGTTTTGTAGACAACGCAATAAAATTTAAAAAAGAAAATGGAGTAACAAAGATTGAAGGAGAAAATTAACAAAAAATTTATAAACTCTATTTTCCCTAATATTTTATCGGAAATTATTCTACGATATTATCTAAAATGGATAGTGAATTAAAAAATCAATTAAAAACAGGAACAACTATTCTAGGAATTGTTTGCAAAGACGGAGTTGTAATGGCTGCTGACAGGCGAGGAACTGTCGGAAATATGATTTATTTCAAAAACGAAAAAAAAGTAACTCAATTAAATAATTATTTAGTTTTCTCTGGTTGCGGTTCAGCGACGGAAATTCAAAAAGTTCCACAATTATTGAGAGCAGAATTAAAATTAAAAGAATTAAAATCAAAATCACGCCCAACTGTCAAGCAAGCAGCATCTTTATTATCAAATATTCAGGTTCAAGCAAGTGCGTTTTTATTAGCGGGTTTCGACGAAGACAGGGAATTTTATTTGTATGATATTCTTGGTGGACATTTAGGAGAAGTAAAAGATTATTCTGCGAGCGTTGGTTCCGGAATGCCTTTTGCATTAGGTTATTTAGAACGTTCTTGGAAAAAAGATTTAACTATTGAA
>CAZFCT010000024.1:3448-6021 GCA_964517885.1 Candidatus Woesearchaeota archaeon | reverse complement strand
CAAATTTCTTTTCACCTTTTTTCATAAACAAAATAATAAATTAATGTTTATAAATATTTTGTATAATTCAAATGAATTCATCAAATTTATATATTTCTTTCTTTAGTCAAGTTCATGTCATTTAAAATAATTCACAAAGATAAAAAAACAAATGCGAGAATTGGAAAACTAAAAACAAAAAGCGGAACAGCAGAAACTCCTTTTTTTATGCCTGTAGCGACGAGAGCAGTTACAAAAGGTTTAACCTCTGAAGAACTTCACGAAATGGGTGTTCAATCAGTAATTTCAAACGCATTGATTCTCTATTTAAGAAATGGTTCTGAAATAATAAAAAAAATTGGCGGAATAAAAAAATTCATGAATCATAAAGGAATAAATTTCACAGATTGCGGAGGTTTTCAAATGTATTCAAAACAAATTTATATAAAATCAACAAACGAAGGCGTCCAATTCAGAAACCCAATTAACGGAGAAAAATTATTTATCACTCCAGAAAAAGATATGCAAATTCAATTAGATATAAACAGCGACGTTGCAATGTGTTTAGATTCAATGCCTTTATATGAACATTCAAAAAAAGAAATTAAAGACGCTGTTGAAAAAACAAATATGTGGGCAAAAAGATGCAAAGAATACCACGACAAAATGCAAGAGAAAATCCCAAACGAAAAAAGACAAATCTTATTTGGAATAAACCAAGGCGGAATTTATGAAGATTTAAGAAAAGAATCAATTAAAGAATTATTAAAATTAAATTTTGAAGGATATTCAATCGGCGGTTTTGGAATGGGTGAAACTATCGACGAGGAATTTAAAATTATAAAATCTATGAAAAAAATTATTCCTGAAGAAAAACCAATTTATCTTATGGGAATTGGAACTCCAATAGAAATTTTGCGAGGAATTGCAGAAGGAATTGACATTTTTGATTCACGAATACCGACGCAAAGTGCAAGACACGGAACAATGTTCACATCAAAAGGAAAAATAAAAATTCTCAACGAAAAATACAAATTTGATAAATCTCCCTTAGATGAAAACTGCGATTGTTTTGTCTGTAAAAATTACTCAAAAGCATTCTTAAGATATCAACTAATAAACAAAGAACCAGTCGGAAAACAACTCGCAATGTATCACAATATTTACTTTCTTACAAAATTAATTGAAAAAGCAAAAGAGAAAATTAAAGACGGAAAATTCAAAGAATTCTTAAAAGAAGAAGAGAAAAAATATAAAAATTAAAACCCAAAATTTAATAACCTATAAAAGACTTCAAAAAAGATGCTAGAACGACTCGGAGAAGTAATAAAAAAAGCAACAGATAAAATAGCCAACGCGATTTTTTTAGATAAAAATTTAGTTGATTTAATAGTCAGAGATTTACAAAGAGCATTAATTGAAGCAGATGTAAATGTTAAATTAGTAAAAGAATTATCAGACAAAATAAAAAAAGAAGCATTAGATGAGAGAATTAAAGGAATCGAGAAAAAAGAACATTTAATCAAATTACTTCACGACGAACTTTTAGGAATTCTTGGAGAAAGTAAAGAATTAAAATTAAATTCAAAAAGAAACGTAATATTATTACTAGGACTTTATGGAAGTGGAAAAACAACAACAATTTCTAAATTAGGAAATTATTACGCGAAGCGCGGTTACAAAACAGCGTTAGTTGGATTGGATGTCCATCGTCCTGCAGCAGCAGAGCAATTGAAACAACTCGCTGAAAAAAATAAATTAAATTGCTTTGTAGATTTAAAAGAAAAAAATCCAATCAAGATTTTAAAAAAGTTTGAAAAGGAATTGAAAGATTACAATCTAATTTTAATTGATACAGCAGGAAGACACAATCTCGACGATGAATTAATTAAAGAAATTAAATTAATCACAAAAGAAGCAAAGCCGACAGAATTAATTTTAGTTATTCCTGCAGATATTGGGCAAGCAGCAAAACAGCAAGCGTCTGATTTCAAAAAAGCAGTAAATGTTTCTGGAGTTATTATTACGCGAATGGATTCAACTGCAAAAGCAGGAGGAGCATTAACAGCGTGCGCAGAAACGCACGCACCAGTTTACTTTATTGGAACAGGAGAAAAAATAAATGATATTGAAGAATTTAATCCAGAAAGATTTTTATCACGACTTTTAGGAATGGGCGATTTGCAAACTTTAATTGAAAAAATAAAATCAGTAACTGACGAAAACAAACAAAAAAAAATTCAAAAAAATTTAGAAGAAGGGAAACTCACTCTTGACGATGTTATTGAACAAGTTAAATCTATGAGTTCTCTCGGAGGTTTTGATAAAATAAAATCTATGATTCCTGGAATGTCAGATATTAAAACAAAAATCCCAGAAGGTGCTTTAGAAAATCAAGAAGCAAAAGTCGCGAGATGGGAACATATTGTAAAATCAATGACTCCTGAAGAAAAAGAAAATCCAGAAATTTTAGAAAAACAAACTTCGAGAATAGCGAGAATTGCAAAAGGGACAGGTGTTCCAACCAGCGACGTGAGAAGTTTATTAAAACAATATAAAATGCTCAATGAAATGTTAAAATCAGGAATTGGAAA
>CAZFCT010000024.1:0-3348 GCA_964517885.1 Candidatus Woesearchaeota archaeon | reverse complement strand
CATTTATTAAAACACGCTCTCGAAGCAAAACATTTCAAAAACTGGAAAATTCTCTTCGATGAATTCAAAGACAGCTACAAAAAAAATAAAGAATCAAAAAAAATTCTAGAAAAATTAATTGCAGTTGAAAAACGCGGAAGATACAAAGAAAGATAATCAAAAATGTTTATATAACTAAAATACATAATATAAAAATGATCACAAGTTTTGCTTATACACAAAAAGGGTTGAAACAAATTCCTTCTTCAGAATTAAAAAATTATTTAAACAAAAAAAACAGCAATATTTGGGTAAACATCGACAAGGCAACAACCGAAGAAATCTCTATTCTAAAAGACATTTTTAAAATTCATCCGACGACAATTGAAGATATTTCTTCTGCACAAACAATTGTAAAATATGAAGATTTTGACCATTACAAACTTATAATTTTCAAAGGAATAAAAAACATAAAAAAAAGAAATATAATTTCTTTTAATATCCCTTTCATAATCGGACAAAATTTTGTAATAACTATCGACGGAGAAAAAGAAGGTACAATTAATAATTTATTGACAAACGAAAAAAGAATAGAATATGTTTTAAAAAAAGGAGCAAAAAATTTACTTCATTATGTAATTGACAACGAAGTCGACGAGTATGTTAGAAAAAAAGCAGAATTAAATGAAGAATTAGTCAGAATGGAAATTGAATTTATGACAAAACCAAATAAAGAAGTTTTTGCAAAAAGTTATTCTCAAGAATTAGTTTTCTTAGAATTAAGACAATTATCAGAATCAGTCACAGATTTATGTTTGACTTTAACAAAATCGTCTATTCACAGAGAAGACAAAAATTTAATTCCTTATTTTAAGGACGTTTACGAACACGCGAGAAAAACAACAGAGGATTACAAATCAATGTTAAAAAGAATTAGCGGAATGCAAGAAATGTATGCAACAATTACTTCTATGAAAACAAATGAAGTTATGCGCTCACTTACAATTATTATGGCTCTTATGATGCCTTTGACAATTATAACTGGATTTTATGGAATGAATGTTTCTCTTCCTCTTCAAACAAATCCAAACGTATGGATTTTTTTACTAACTGCGATGATTCTTTCTGCGATAGGAATGATTATAATCTCTGTAAGAAGGGGCTGGATTGCTAAAGAAGAAAACCAATAAATTTTAAAAAAGGATTGGATTAGATATTTTAAAGCCCTGTAGTACAGCGGTCAAGTATATTGCCCTTTGGTGTAATGCGAGCATTTCGGCTCTTCGCTTTGCAAAGAGAGGCAGTGACCCAGGTTCGAATCCTGGCAGGGCTATTCTATATCAAAACATTTAAAAGATTAAATTGCGGTAGATTGAAATGCCAAAAAAAGCAAAAACAGAAGACACAAAAAAATCTGAAGAAACTAGAAAAGAAAAGAAAAGTGAGAAACTTTCACAAGAACAATTTGAAAAAAAAGTAATTGAATTAGCAGATAAAGGATTAACTGCAGAAAAAATAGGAGAAGAACTAAAAAAACAAGGAATTCATTCTAAAGAATACAATAAAAAAATATCAAAAATATTAGGAAACAAATACAAAAATCCAGATTTTGAAAATATCTCAAACAAATTAGAAAGAATAAAAAAACATGTTGAAACAAACCACGGCGATAAGAGGGCAGTACGAGAAAAAGGAAGAATATTTGCTCAGTTAAAGAGATTAAAAGAATACCTTAACAACTAACTTTTTTTGAGGTGAGATGGAATCTAAAAATTTAGAATTAGAAATTGAAAAAGTTGCAGACAAATTTTTGGCTGCTTCAAAAAATAAAGAAATCTTCGTAATAAGTCATTTTGATACTGACGGGATTACTTCTGCAACAATAATGATTCAAACATTAAAAAAATTAGACAAAATATTCTCTGTTAAAATTCTAAAAAGAATTGAAGACAACACAATAGAAAATCTACCCAAAGACAAATTAATTTTATTCCTAGATTTAGCTTCTGGAAGTTTAGATAAAATTGCAGAAAATAATTTAAAAAATGTTTTTATAATTGACCATCACGAAGTAAATCAAGAAATTCCAGAAAGTGTAAATATAATTAATCCACAATTAAATGGAAAAGAAGAATTGAGCAGTTCGAGTTTAGTTTATCTTTTTTGCAAAGAAATCTGCGAAGACACAAAAGAATTAGCAAAACTCGCAATTCTCGGAATGATTGGAGATTGCATGGAAAAAAGCATCGACAAATTAAATAATTTAATAATTAACGACGGAGAAGTGAAAAGACGAAGAGGTTTGTTAATTTATCCTTCAACACGTCCGTTAAATAGAACTTTAGAATATTGTTCAGACCCATATATTCCGGGAATAACAGGAGAAACAAAAGGGGTAATTGAATTATTACGAGAAGTTGGAATCGGAGCACCGAATGGAAAATACAAAAGTTTAATCGAATTAGACGAAGAAGAAATGTCTAAACTAGTAACTGCAATAATTTTAAAAAATCCAAAAGTAAAAAACAGAGAACTTATTGGAAATATTTTTTTAATAAAATTTTTTAACAAATTAGAAGATGCAAGAGAATTAAGTGCAATGATTAACGCGTGCTCGCGTCTAGGAGAAACAGAAACCGCAATTCAATTTTGTATGGAATCTCCCAAGGCAAAAAAACGTGCAGAATTAATGCACACAAAATATAAACAACATATAATTTCTGGACTGAAATCAGCGTCGGAATCAGAAAAAATTGAAGGAAAAGGATTTATAATAATTAACGCAAAAGAAAAAATAAAAGATACAATAATTGGAACAATTGCAAGTATACTTTCAAATTCATCTGTTTACGAAGACGGAACAATAATCTTCACAATGGCTTATTACGAAGATAAAATAAAAGTTTCTGCAAGAAGTGTCGGACGAAACGGAAGAAATATTCGTGAAATTTTAACATCAACTATGCAAACAATCGAAGGAGAAGTTGGTGGGCACAAATTCGCAGCAGGTTGCATGTTAAATCAAGAAAAAGAAGACGAGTTCATAATTAACCTAAAAAAGAATTTAGAAATCGAGCTAGTAAAAGTTTAAAATATACTCTCCTCTTAATATTTATGGAAAAAACAGAAGATATAATTTTATTTGATATGGAAGGAACTCTTTGTGATTATGATAAAGCATTATTTGAAGTTATGAAAAAATTAAAGTTTCCTAAAGAACCAGATTTTGATTTACCAATACATGACGACGCGCCAGAATATTTGAAAGCAAGGTCTGATTTAATTAAAAGTTCTGAAAAGTGGTGGGCGAATCTTCCAAAATTTAAACTAGGTTTTGATATTCTAAAAATTGCAGACGAATTAGGATTT
>CAZFCT010000023.1:2539-6151 GCA_964517885.1 Candidatus Woesearchaeota archaeon | reverse complement strand
AAATAAATTTTCCATTCGTTCAATTTTTCACAAAAGCAAAATAATTTAAAATAGATTATTCTTAAAAATTTATGGAATTAAAATTATTTAATACTTTGACAAGGAAAAAAGAAATTTTCAAACCGATTCATAAAGATTATGTTGGGATGTATAGTTGTGGACCTACAGTTTATTGGTATCCCCATATCGGGAACATGAGAACATATCTTTTTTCTGATGTTCTAAAAAGAGTTCTTGAATATAATGGATTTAATGTAAAACATATTATGAATGTTACTGATGTTGGGCATTTGGTTAACGACGGAGATGTTGGAGAGGATAAAATTGAAAAGGAAGCGATTAAGGAAGGGAAGACAGCTAGAGATATTGCAAATTATTACTGGAAAGTTTTTAGAGATGATTTTAAAAAATTGAATATTATTGAACCGTCAATCTGGACAAAAGCAACAGAACATATTAAAGAACAAATTGAATTAATAAAAAAACTTGAAGAGAAAGGATACACTTACAAAACTGACGACGGGATTTATTTTGATACTTCTAAACTGAAAGATTATGGGAAGATGGCTAGATTAAACAAAGAAAAATTAATTGCGGGGAAGAGAACAGACATGAGAGGTAAAAAAAATAAAACTGATTTTGCGTTGTGGAAATTTTCTGAAGAAGTTGGAAAAAGACAACAAGAATGGAATTCTCCGTGGGGAGTTGGTTTTCCAGGATGGCATATTGAATGTTCTGCGATGTCAATGAAATATTTAGGAGAAAATTTTGATATTCATACAGGAGGAGAAGACCACATTTCAATTCACCATCCAAATGAAATTGCACAAAGCGAAGCAGCAACTGGAAAAAAATTTGTAAACTACTGGCTTCACGGAATTTATCTAAATTTCAAAGGAGAAAAAATTTCAAAATCAAAAGGAGGATTATATACAATTTCTGAATTAGAAAAACAAAATTTTAATCCCTTTTCTTTTAGATATATGTGTTTAACAACTCACTACAGAAAGCCATTGAATTTTTCTCTTGAAATTTTAGAATCTGCACAGAATTCTTTTAATAGATTGAAAAATATAATTTCAGAAATTAAAAATAAAGATGAAAAGAAAAACAGGAAAAATATCGACGCTGCAAAAAAACAATTTCTTGAAATAATTAATGATGATTTAAATTTGCCGAAGGCGACTGCGTTTCTTTGGGAGATTTTGAGAGATGAAAAATTAAATGATTCTGAAAAATATGAACTTGCAATTGATTTTGATAAAGTTCTCGGACTTGAGTTAAACAAAGAAGAAAAAATTGAAATTCCCGACGAGGTTTTAAAAATTGCTGAAGAAAGAGAAATTGCGAGAAAAAATAAAAATTGGAAAAAGTCAGATGAGTTGAGGAAAAAGATTTTTGAGAAGGGTTACAAAATTGATGATACAAAAGAGGGAATGAAAATAAAATTAGCAGATTAAAATTTTTAAAAAGATAAGAGAAAAGATTAAAAAGAAAGATTAACAAGATTTAATATAAGAGGTTGAAAAATGAATGTAAAAAATTTATTGTTGGGAATTGTTATTTCTGTAATATTTGTGATGTTTTTTGTTTATGGGACAAGGTTAGTTTACGAAGAGCCGAAATATGAAAATTATTGTGAGGAATCTTATTATTATCCTGAAAAAGTTTCTGATAATTGTAGTATGAGTTTAGAATTACAAAAAGAAATGAGAGATTGTTATAATCAAAGGGGAATACCACGGTATGAATACGACGAGAAGGGATGTGAAAAAAGTTTAACTTGTGATTTTTGTAGTTTAGAATATGAAAATGCAAATAAAAATTATTCTAAAAATTTGTTTTTAATAAGTTTAATAATTGGAATTATTGTTATTTCTGTTTCAGTAATTTTTATTAAAGTTTCTGCAGTTTCAGGAGGATTAATGTTAGGAAGTTTATTCTTTATAATTTTCGGGACAGCAGGTTATTGGGAATTTATGGAAGATGTTTTGAGATTTGTAATTCTCGGACTTGCTTTGTTTATTTTAATCTGGCTTGCTTATTATCTTGCTAAAAATGAAGATAGAATTTTTTCAAAGAAGATTAAAAATAAGAAAAAGAGAAAATGACGTTAGTCCATTATGATAATTTTGTAGATTTAGAATATGTTCCAAAAAGAACTGATTTAGTTTGTTTGTTCAGAGTTAAACCTGCGAAGGGATATAATTTTAGAGAAGTTTGTTCTATTGTTGCTGGAGAGAGTTCTGTTGGAACTTGGACAGAAATTACGACGATGAAAAAGAGAATTGGTGAAAAACTTTCTCCGAAAGTTTATTATTTAAATGAGAGAAAAAATTTGTGTAAAATTGCTTATCCCATTGAATTATTTGAATTAGGAAATTTACCTTGTGTTTTGTCGTCGATTGGAGGGAATATTTATGGAATGAAATCTGCTGAAGGAATTCGTTGGGAAGATGTTAGAATTCCTGAGAAAATGTTGAAATCATTTAAAGGTCCGAAATTTGGAATTGAAGGGATAAGAAAATATTTGGGTGTAAAAAATCGTCCGCTCGTCGGAACAATTGTAAAACCGAAAGTTGGATTAAATTCTGAAGAACACGCGAAAGTTGCTTATGATTCTTGGAAAGGTGGATGTGATATTGTAAAAGATGATGAGAATTTAACTTCACAAAGTTTTAATGAGTTTCAAAAAAGATTTTTATTGACAATAAAAGCGTGTAAACAAGCAGAAAAAGAAACAGGGGAGAAAAAAATTTACTTGATAAATTGCACTGCGGAGTCAGAAGAAATGTTAAAGAGAATTAAATTTGTTGAGAAAAACGGAGGGAATTATATTATGCTTGATATTTTGACTTTGGGTTGGGGTGCGTTGCAGACAGCGAGGAATCATACTAAACTTCCAATTCACGCGCATCGTGCAGGGCACGCAATGTTTGACAGAAATCCTGAACACGGAATGTCCATGGAAGTTATTGCACAATTTGCGAGAATGGTTGGAGTAGATACTTTACATATTGGAACTGCTTACGGAAAAATGACAGGAAGTAAAGATGAAGTTTTGCATATTGAGGAAGAAATGGAATCTCAATTTACAAAAGAAACTAAAAAAAATTTGGCTCAAAGATGGTATGGAATTAAACCTGTTCTTGGTGTTGCATCTGGCGGAGTTTATCCTACGATAGTTCCTAAAATAATGAAATTTATGGGAAGAGATATTGTTTTGCAAGCAGGCGGAGGAATTCATGGGCATCCATTTGGAACAGAAGCAGGAGCAAAAGCAATGAGACAATCTGTTGATGCAACTTTGAAAAAAATTTCTCTGAAAGAATATGCGAAGACACACGTTGAATTAGAAAAAGCATTAGAGAAATGGGCAGAATAATATAAAAACTATTTTTGATTTTAATTAAAATGAAAAGAGAAAAATATCGCAAGGCAATCTTTGTCGTCGTTTACACAATAAAAAATAAAAAAATTGAATATTTAATTTTGAAAAGAAAAAAACATTGGGTTGGTTGGGAATTTCCGAAAGGAGGGGTTGAATTTTTTGAAATGCGAAATCACGCTGTGAAAAGAGAAGTCAAAGAAGAAACTGGTTTGAAAATTTTG
>CAZFCT010000023.1:0-2439 GCA_964517885.1 Candidatus Woesearchaeota archaeon | reverse complement strand
ATTGATCCTTCTGAAAAAGAAATTAAAGAATCTGTAATAATTTGCGCGTCGAAAAGTCAGGATTGGAGAGATAATAAATCAAATGTTAAAGTTCATCAATTTTCTGGTTGGGAAGTTAAGAAACCTTTTTTTGCAAAAGCAGGAACATGGAAAATTTCTGGTAAACCTAAAGTTATTACTGCTTCAAAAAAAGAAATTGAAAATTTTTTAAGAAGATATAAAAACTAATTTTAATTAATTTATTAATGGCACAGATTGAAATACAACTTGGGAAAAACGGAATAACAGATAATTTTATTGAATCATTAAAACATATTTTTGAAAACCACGAGAATATTCGACTTTCTGTTTTAAAAAGTGCGGGACATGAAAAAGGAAAAATAAAAGAATATGCTCAAGAAATTTTAGAAAAACTTGGAAAGAATTATACTGCAAAAATAATTGGTTTTAAGATAATTCTAAAGAAGTGGCGAAAGCCGAGAGTTAATTAATTCCACGCGGATTATTTATTGCGTAAAGTTGAATTTGAATTTTTTCTTCATCTATAAAAACTTGCCCATATTTCATTCCCATTCTACCAATGTATGTTTTTGCAAGTTTTTCTAATTCACTTTTTGTATAATTTAAATTATTTTCAGAATCTTTTTTTTGCAATGAAAAGGTTTGTAATATTCCAAAAGGAATTAATTCTGATGCGGGAATAATTTTTCCAGAGCTTAGAACTTTATAACCTCCACTGACTAAATCAATTAATTGACTCATAGAGAAATAAGAAAAATCAAGTTTTAAAATATTTAGTTTGCAGATAAACAATTATCAACCCATGCTTTCAAAGCAATTTGGTCTAAGTTAGCGTTTTCGTCTGCGAATGCTCCGACATGAATTTCGCCTGTTTTTACACAAATAAATTGAGGAACTCCACTACTTGTCATGTGTTCTTTTATACAATTATTAATTACGTCAGAATTTTCAGAATCACTTGCTTCAATCCATTTAAATTTGTAGCCGTCTTTTTCTAATTCTTCAACACCTGGCTTCATTTTTGCACACCATCCACAAGAGTCAGAATAGTAAAAAATTATTTCTTCTTCTACTTCATATTCAGTAGCACATTCAAGAACTGTCTTTTCAGGAGTTGTTTCAGTTTCTTGCAGAAGACCAACAAGTTTTCCATCTTTAGTTATAGAATAAAATATAGGATAAGGAACACCGTTATAATCAAATGAAATTGCATATATCCCACTTTTGGAAGAAATATCTGTAATATTTATTTGAGACAAGTCTGCACCAAGACTAGTAATATATGTTAAAAAAATATTTCCTACTTCTTTTTCTGAAATAACTTTACCAGTTAAATTTCCAGAGAAAGAAATTACTAATAAAACTAAACAGAAAACAGATAATAAAACAGTTGCTAACATCCAAGGATTTTTTCTTATTTTTTCTGTTAGATTTTTTGTATTAAATTTTCTCTTTTTTTGGGTCTCTTTTGTTTCTTCGTGCTCTTCCATTTTTAAGATAAAAGAATTGTATTTAAAAACTTTGTGGACATAAAGAATAAATATTAAAATGTTTAAGTTTATTTTATAAAATGAGTTATGATATTATTTTAGGACGGAATGAATCTGATAAAAAAAGATTTGGTGACAGAGGATTGATTTTTCTTGGAAGAGGTTATGTTAAAATGGGGCAATACACTTCTTTAAGTAATAAAATTTTTATGGATGTTGCGAGAAGTCATGTTCTTCTCGTCGCTGGAAAAAGAGGTTCAGGTAAATCTTACACTTTGGGAGTTATTGCAGAAGAGATTTCTAATTTACCAAGTGATGTTAGTGGAAATATTGCGTCATTAATGTTTGATACAATGGGAATTTATTGGACAATGAAATTTCAAAATGAAAAAGACAGACACCTTTTACAAGAATGGGATTTGAAAGCGAAAAATCTCCCAGTAAAAGTTTTTGTTCCGTCGGGACATTATGATAGATATTTGGAAAAAGGAATTCCTATCGACGAGAGATTTGCTCTTGATGTTATGGAAATGAATTCAGAAGATTGGATAATAACTTTTGGTTTGGAAATTCTTAATCCAATTTCTGTTTTAATTCAGAGATTAATTAGTGATTTAAAGAGGAAAGGAAAGTATGAAATTAGTGATATGATTGAATGGGCGAAGAAAGATGATAAAAGTGATACTGAAACAAAAAATGCGACGATTGGACTTTTTGAAGCAGCGAAGGAATGGGGGATTTTTGCTGAAGGTGAGAAATCTACAGAAGTCAAGGATTTGATTAGTGCGGGGGTTACATCTGTTTTAGATTTGAGTGTTTACAATTCAATTGGTTCGATGAATATTCGTGCGTTGGTGATTAGTTTAGTTTCTAGGAAAATTTTTAATCAGAGAATGGACTCGAGAAAAAAAGAAGAAATTCAATCTGT
>CAZFCT010000022.1:0-7641 GCA_964517885.1 Candidatus Woesearchaeota archaeon | reverse complement strand
TTCAATCAAGATTGCAACTAAATTTCCATATTCAACAGATTTCAAACCTTCTTCATTAGTATGAACAATTTCAGGAATAACTTTCTCAACATCTTGTGCAATTAAACCCATATCTGCTCTGCCTGTATTTTTCCAGTTAAATGAAACTCCTTCAAGTTGTTTAACTTTTTCTAAGGCATTATTCAATAATGTAATATTTGCTTTCAAAGATTCATCTGAAGAATAAATGAACGCGCCAGCATAGATTGAACCAGTCCCAGTTATTGTATTTGTTCTAAAATTAATTGTATCTGCACTAGCCCCTAAATAAGTTGTACCATAAATCCAATTTGTATTCCCTGGTGGAGAATAAAACCCATGAGGAAAATAAGCTGCATTTCCTGTTCCAGCATGGTCTCCTGAACTATAATAACCATTTATTGAATTAGTACTCCCCCATACATTAAAAGTTGCTCCATAAACAGATAAAGTGTCATCATTATCTAAAATTATTCTCGCATCATAATCTGTACTTACGCTTGCATCATTACTAAAATCAATATAAGGAGTTTTTCCAGTAGTAGAAATTAATTCAAGATAAGGCACTCCTGCAGATTTAGCTGAAAATGCATCTGCCTTAACAGCTGAAGCAATATGATTAGAAAAATCAATTTCGTTCGCGTTATGCCCCGCACCAGAAGCAGGATATGCAGCATAAACTCCAACACCAACAACAGCAAAAATTCCCAAAATTATAAAAGTATAAAGCCAACGATTTGACAACGCAAATTTCTTTTCACCTTTTTTCATAAACAATTTAATTTTTTAATGTTTATAAATATTTCTTAACTTTATGAGGCTGCACAGATTTGAACTGTGGACCCCTGCCTTTCTGATAAATCATTATCAGAGCAGTGCTCTAACCTGGCTGAGCTACAGCCTCATAGTTTATATGGATGTAGCGAATGAATGCATTTTAAACATTTCTACCATCGTAGTTTCTTTCTTTCGTTTGAGTTTCACGCGAACGAGAGTGAACGCAGTGAGCTCTTTAAAGAAACCCGTGAGCTACAGCCTCATGTGTTTTATTAAGGATCTAGCAAATGAATGTATTTTAAACATTCTTACTTCATCCAATATTTCTATCAAGAACAAACTTTATTTAAAAGTTTTTATGTTACGATTTTGCATTTAATTCTACAACTAATTTCCCGTCTGACAAATTATAATTATTTATCGGAAGATTTATCGGAATAATTTTTGAATAAGATTTTTTCTTTCCAATAGCTTTAATCTCAATACTATTTTCTAATTTAACAATCGAAATATTTTCCAAATCAGAAACATCAGGAATTTCAAGTTCATAAATAACTTTATTTGACAATCTTTTAAGATTTGTTTTAGGTTCTTCCCTCGGTAAATTCAAAAATTCTTGCGCTTTTTCTTTTGTAAAAAGAGTTTGTTTAAATTTCGGAATTTCTTTTTTCTGAGAAGGTTTTCCCATTTCCCGCACATTTATTCTCGGAGCACCATTTCCAAAAGTAGAAATACTTATACTAATTCCGTCTTTTTTTATTGTCTTTTTCTGAGGTTCTACATTCTTAAATTGTCCCTCTAATTCTTTACTTAAATTTTTCATAACTGAATTAAAAAGTGAATTCAATCCAAAAGGAAGTTTCAGTTCGTTTGTTAATTCCTGAAAATCATTTTTTCCAAGCATTCCCCAATCTTCTTCGTTCTCCTCGAGATTTGTTCCACAATAAGGGCAATAACTATAATTTCCATTTATTTTCTTTTTACATCTTGGACATTTTTCTTTCTTAAACATATCAAAATATACCTATTTCCTTTTAAATAATTTTAGGATGCGCAGTCCGGGAATTGAACCCGGCTCACAAGCTTGGGAAGCTTGAATTCTACCGATAAACTAACTGCGCTTATTTTCTTTAATACGATAATTATTTTAAAGATTATTATAGTTAATTTTTTATACATCGTTCTTTTGAATTTATTATGGGAAAATTTTATGTTACAACTGCAATTGATTATGTAAATGCAAAGCCACACATCGGACACGCATTTGAAAAAACTTTAGCAGATGCTTTAGCAAGATGGAATCGATTAATTGGAAATAAAGTTTGGTTTTTAACAGGAACAGACGAGAACGCACAAAAAAATTCTCAAGCAGCAAAAGAAGCAAAAATTCCTATAAAAGAATTTGTTGATAAAAATTCAAAAAGTTTTATTGAACTTTGCGAAAAATTAAATTTAAGTAACGACGATTTTATTCAGACAACAGAAGAAAGACATGTAAAACTTTCAAAAGAAATTGTAAAAAAAGCATTTGAAAAAGGAGATATTTACAAAAAAAGTTATGAAGGACTTTATTGTTACGGATGCGAAGCTTACAAAACTGAAAAAGATTTAATCGACGGAAAATGTCCAGAACATCCAAATAAAGAAATTTCTGTTTTAAAAGAAGAAGCTTATTTTTTTAAATTATCAAAATACAAAAAACAGATTGAAAAATTTGTAAAAGATTGCGTTGTTCCTGAATCAAGAAAAAATGAAATACTTTCAAGATTAAAAGAAGACAATTTAAAAGATTTGTGCATTACAAGAAAAAATGCTGATTGGGGAATTGATTTTCCTCTCGATAAAAATTTCAAAATTTATGTTTGGTTTGATGCATTAATAAATTATATTTCTGGTTCAGGAAAAAAACAAGAATTCTGGCCTGCAGATTTACACGTCGTCGGAAAAGGAATTAATTGGTTTCATTCTGTAATCTGGCCAGCAATTTTACTTTCTTCTGATTACAAACTTCCAAAAAAAATTTTAGTTCACGGTTACTTAAATTTACAAGGACAAAAAATGTCAAAAAGTTTAGGAAATGTCATAGACCCATTTGTTCTTGTAGATAAATACGGTTCAGATTCTTTAAGATATTCTTTATTGAAATGTTCAGTTTTTGAAGATTCTGATTATTCCGAAGAAATTTTGATAAAAAGAAATAATGAACTCGCAGACAAATTAGGAAATTTAGTTTCAAGAGTTTCTACTTTAATTGAAAAATATGATTTAGAAAAATGTGAAAATAAACTTTTGAAAAAACTTGAAATAAAAAAAATAGAAAAACATTTTGAGAAGTATGAAACTGATAAAGCATTAAATGAAATTTTCGCTTTTATTGATTTATGTAATGAGTATGTTCAGAATAAAAAACCTTGGGAAACTCACGACAAGAAAGTTCTTTATGAACTTGCAGATTCGATTAAAGCAATTGCAATTTTAATTTCTCCTTTTATTCCTTCAGCGTCAGAAAAAATTGCAAAACAGTTTGGTTTTGAAATCAAATATGAAAATATAAAAAAGCCATTGAGCGACAAAGTAAAAATTAAAAAGAGCGAAATCTTATTTAAGAAAATATAAAATGAAAGAAAGTTTTTATCAAAGAATTATAAAAAAATATTTAGAAAGAAAACCAATTCTTACAAAAGAACAAAGAAATCAATTTGAAAAGAGATTAGGAAATCTTGTTAATGATTGTGATATTCAATATGGACATGGAACAATTATTTTACATCCAAGAGGATTGGAGAAAAAAATATAAAATGACAGAAGCAGAATTTTCAGATTGGGAAAAAATTGATTTGCGAGTTGCAGAAATAAAAGAAGTTGAAGAAATTGAAGGAGCAGACAAACTTTTCAAATTAAAAATTGACGTTGGAGAATTAGGAGAAAGAACAATTTGTGCAGGAATAAAACAATTCTATAAAAAAGAAGATTTAATTGGAAAGAAAATTATTTATTTCTCAAATTTAAAACCTAGAAAATTAAAAGGAGTTGAAAGTCAGGGAATGCTTTTAGCAGCGTCGAATGAAGAACATTCAGAAGTTGTTTTAATTTCTCCAGAATCAGAAATTGCAAACGGTTCAAGAATCGGTTAAAACCATTCACTTAATTTTTTCTGAGTTCTAACTTGATGAAGTAATTTACTTATCTTAAAAATATTCTCACAATCAAATTCATATTTTAATTGCCCAATTTTTCTCGTGCTTTCTAATATTTCTTTCAAATCTTGAAATTTCATAATTCCTTTTGCAATCGCTTTTCTAACACTTTCTCTTACAACCCAAACTCCCAATCCTGCCCAATACGATGGTGTTTCAATCCTAATCGCCAAAACTCCTGCCTGTCTTTTTATTGAATTAAGAAATTCTATAATCGGAAGACGCGACGCATAATAACCTCCAGCACAATTAAAAGCATATTCTTTTCTTCCATAAAAATCTTCATAATCTGTAGACGCTTTCAATTCTTGCGACGGATTCCACGAACTTCCGGGTTGATATAATTCAAAAAGTTCATAACTCCAAACTTCAGGAAGCAAAATTATCAAATAACAATTTCCTAAAAATTCTCCAAAAAACAAACTATAATCTTCAATAATTTTGTAATCTCTAACTTTTTTCAAAAGCATTTTTCCAAGAGAATCATCTGTCGCAGTAATACTCCATCGCGTCGGAACAAACTTTTTATTTTTTTTCAAACCCAAAACACCGACGCTGAGAATTTTACTCAAAGTATATTCTGAAAAATTATTTTTATAAAGAATCTCCATTCCTTCTACAGATTTTATTTCGTCATTAATAACTTTATCAACTTTCTGATGAACTTTTACATTTCCGATAACCTTCGCATTTTTCAAACCAGCGTGCATTCCATTTGAAGTCAAAACTTTATCTTTTTTTCTTTCAAAATTTAATTTATTTTTTAATTCAATTTCAACATCAACAGGATTCGACGCAGTTGCAATTTCCTGCGCAATCTCAACAAATTTTTTATTCATTCTTGAATCATAAACTTGACTTTGAAAACGCGAATTCAAAAGATTATCTCTCAATTTTAAAACATCTTTAATTTCAAAATTATTATTTGCCCAATATTTCGCGTCGTCGTAAACCCACGCATTTTCATCTCTTTCTAAAGGACTTAAAATCCCAACATTTACAAGAGGATATTTTAATTTACTTCCAATAAAAACACTCGGCGGAGAATTGCTATCTAGTTTAGAAACATTTTTCAAATTCCGATTTCTAAAACCCGTTTCACTTATTTTTTTTATAACTTCAAATTTTATATCGGACATTTAAATCCACCTTTTTTTAAAAATTCCCTCGTTCCGAATTTCAAAATCCAATTCCTTTTCAGGCAAACTTCTATGTTTTTTCAAAATCGCTTTTCGTTTTCCTTTTTCATTTTTCAAAACAAAAATACATTTACTCCAATACTGAAATAAATCTCCACCGACAATATTCACCTCTCTTTCAACACCTTTTTTCCAATCTTCTTCAGATAAAAACCCTTGATAAACTTGATTTGTAATTATAATTGGAATCTCTTGTTTCCTAGAAATTTCTGCAAGAAGTTTCATCTGTTTTGCAACCTCGCTATTTATTTCTTTAACTTTATTTTCCTCGCGAGCTGTTCCAAGTTCCAAACGATAAAGCATCGCCATTCCGTCGACGACAATTAAACTAATTTGTTCTTTTCTTAGATGATTATTCAAAGTAGCAAAAAACTTTTTCTGTTCGTCAAAATTCGACGGACTAATTAATAAAATATTTTTCAAAATTTCCTCAAAATTCTCTCCAACGATTTGTTTAACTCTATCAGAAGAAAATCCACTTTCAGTATCAATAAAAATAACTTTGTTCCCTTTTTTTGCCTGACTACAAGCAACTAAAATAGACATATTTGTTTTTCCGCTTCCAGGTTGTCCAGCAATCATCGTAATAATTCCCTTTTCATAACCTCCATAAAGCCATTTATTCAAATCAAAACTTCCTGTAGAAATCTTCTCAACTTTCTTAAAATCCATAAAAAGAAAATAAAATTTGAATTAATAAGTATTATTATACTCTTAATTAAATTTACTCATTCTCTCTAAACTTGTAAAAGGGAAAGGACGCTTGTTAGAGACAAAAGTCATATATCTCATAAATTTATAAGTTTCAGTATTCCAATATTCACAAAACTCTGCAATTTCTTTACTTCGTTTTCCATTAAAAATTGTGATGAACCAATTTAAAATAAGGAGAATCCAAACTAAATGTCCCCAAACAGACAAAACAACACCACTAATTACAGCAACAATAATCCTAAACCACGCTTCTTTTCTCTCACTCATCTTTTTTACCATAATAAAATATATTTTCTTAATTTATAAATTATCTTATTTCAACTTTTTAAAATCAGATTCAATTTTATCTAAATCTTTTGTTATTGCAGAAACAGCGTCGTCAATCGCCTTTTTTGCTACTTTTCCTTTTGTTTTAACTAAAAGAATTGGATTTTTTGTAATATGCTCTCTTTTCCAAGCAGCGAATGTAACAGCAGAATCTTTATTTAAATAAACCCGCAAAATCTCAGCAATAGTCAAACTTTCAATTTCAACTTCGAGTTCTTCCTTCTCATTCTTAAGAATTTTAAGTTCCATAAAGAGAAATCTTAACCTACATTTATAAAAGTTTTGATTTGAAAAAATCAAGAATTTTTAATTAAAATTTAAATCTTCCTTAATCTTTGACTTTTTACCTGAACCAACAAATTTTTTCCTTCGTAAAATAAAATAAAACATTACTATAAAAAATACAGAGATAAATCCAATTATTGCAAAAAAGAAAACATTTCCTAAGTTAACTCTCAAGTTAGAAACAATCTTCAAAAATCTCTGGAAAACATTTTCATCTTCTTCTAATTTAGTATCTACAGCATAATTTTCTATACATCTTCCATATTTACAATCGAATTCACATTTTTGGACAAGAAGTAAAACTCTATCAGAAGTACACAAATGAAGATTATTTTCAACGCAAACTAAATCGCCAACTTCACAAATCTCTTCATCAAAATAAATTGCAAAAGTAGAAAAACCAGGAGAAATTGCATTAAAATAATAATAATTTTCATCTTCGTTAAGTAAGTTTGTTTTCAAAATTTTCCATTCATTTGAACCCTCTTCTCTTCTTTCAAGAATAATTTTTTTAACATTTTTTCCTTCAACCCAAGATTTATTCACTTTAAATTCAAAAGTAACATTTCCAATATCCTCGTCGGTAAATCCTATTTTTGTTATTTCAAATGCTTGATAAATATTTTCTTCTTGTAAACCTAAATTTGATTTACTAATTTCAGAAATTGAAAATGAAGCTTGATTTATTGAATTTTTTGTATAAACAACTAATTGATATAAATCTAAATTTTCTTCATTAACAAAAATAATTCTTTGAGAATTTGAACTTAAACTTCCAATTTCAATATCCCCTTCTTCAGGTTCATCTCTAGTTGAAGAACTTCCTCCTGAAGAACCTCCAGAAACAGGAGCAGAAATTGTAAAAGTCACTGAATCAGAATTTTCATTTCCTAAACTATCATTTGCATAAACTGTCCAAGTATGACTTCCAACAGCAGGATTTGAAACAGTTAAATTTTCACACGAAGAATC
The DNA here is from genome assembly GCA_964517885.1 of Candidatus Woesearchaeota archaeon. Taxonomy (GTDB): domain Archaea; phylum Nanobdellota; class Nanobdellia; order Pacearchaeales; family GW2011-AR1; genus RBG-13-33-26. The sequence continues at coordinate 152 of CAZFCT010000022.1, read as the reverse complement.
AGGTGTTGAATTTGTAACTCCATTATTTAAAGAATACCAACAATAATCAACATCACTTGAATCGGAAGCAGTATAATTTAAGGAAGTTACAGAAGTATAAGAAGTTGCAGTTGGATAAGTAATTGTAATTGTTGGTCCTGTGGAATCAGTAG
>CAZFCT010000021.1:5441-8266 GCA_964517885.1 Candidatus Woesearchaeota archaeon | reverse complement strand
AGAAAATTTTGTTTATTATTTAAAAGTTTTTGTTTCGTCTTTTAGCCCTAAATCCAAAACTGGTTGGGTTCTATGCTTTTCTAAATAACTGTAAACATTTGCGTGTTTGCTTCCTTGAATTATTGAAATTATTGCGTTTTGTGCTTTTTCTATATTTTCTGGTGAACCGACGATTCCGACGTTGTTATCTTTTAATTCAAAAAAACAATCTGTGAGTGTTGCAAGAGTTTTTAGAGATTTCCCGCCTCTGCCGATGATTCTTGCTCTGACGGTTTTCAAATCTTTTTTAGTTGTGAAATCTTTAATATTTAAAATTTCAAATAAGAATTCTTCTCTTTTTATTAATAACGCGACATCCATTGGAAATCCGAAGTTTAATGCAACAATTATTTTTTCAGCGAAAAATTCGTCGTCAGCTTCGCCGTCGATAGTTACTTCATTTCCTTCAATGGTGATTTTTACTTCTAGTTCTTTCTGAAGTTTTCTCTTGAATTTTTTCAATACTTTCAATTCGTCTAAAAAAAATGTTTTCATAGTTAATTATAAGAAAAAAGGTTTAAGTATTTTTTTAAAATTCGTTTTTTTCTGTTTTGAGATAACCTTTTCTTTTCAGCCACTCGACTTGGTTTGGTTTATATTTCAAAATTATATCTGCTTTATCTTTGTCAAGTTCCCAAGGTTCAACGATAACGACGTCGTTGGGGCGAAGCCAAAGTTTTCTTTTTAATCTTCCAGGAACTCTGCAATTTCTTGTTTTTCCGTCAACGCAGTTTACAAACATTTTATTTCCACCGAGTCGTTGTTCAACAATTCCAAGAACTTCTTCTCCTTTTGGGAGCGGAGCCCGAGTTACAACTTGTTGTTCTGGATTTTCAGATTCTGTTTTTTTCGTATCTTTGAATTCTTCTTCCATAAATATTCAATTGAAAGTTGGTTTATAAAAATATTGAATGATTACAATAAAACTAAATCAAAAGTTCACTTCGTTCCATTTCATTTGTCAAAACCAAATGAAACAGGAAATTTTACAACAGAACGAGCGCGAAAGGAACACTTTGAATTTCTTTAATTCCTTCTTTAAGAATAATTCCTGCTTTTAATGCTGCATTAATTGATTTTTTTCCAACAATGTTAAATGTTGCGTCTTCTTTTTGCATATCTTTCATAATTTCAATAACTTCTTTTTCAGAAGATTCTTTTCCAGAATAAAAATTTTCTTTTATGTCTAATTGATATTTTTCATCTTCAAATTTTTTCCCTAAGAGTTCTTTGTCGCAAATTACAACGACATCTCTATAAGATTTTATAATATTCACAAACATTTTATAATTTAAATAAAAAATAAATAAAATTTAAATTTATTTCTTTCCCATCATTCTACAGACAGTAGTTCCGCAATAGGGGCATTTTCCTTTCATCATATTAGTGCCTCGTGCGGTTTTTGTTTCTTTTCCGTCTTTCATTTCAACTTTTTTCTTACACTTTACACAATAAGCTTCAACCATTTTTCCTCCTTGTTATTTAATTACATTCCAAGAATGTAAAATCTGAAATCAAAGATTACTTTTAAATGTTTAGATGTTTAATTTTTAGAGAAAAGGAGATAGAATTACAATAATTCTTTAGGTAAATTGAATTAAATTTTATTTCTAACCGAGTGCTTTTACTCGCGCCCGCAAAAATTGCTATAAAATATTTTCGGCATTTTTGCAAACGCTCGGCTCCACAGCGTAGCAAAACTAGATTTTATTTCTAACCGAGTGTTTTGCTCCGCAAGCTAAACATTTTACAAAAGACATTCTATCTTCTTTGACTAATTCTGTGTCGGGTTTTCCGCATTCTTTACATAAAACAAATTCTTTGACATATTGTTCGACCTTCTGATTTATTTTTGCACTTGGGACTTTCATATTTAGAACTAATCTGTCTCCTTCTTTTTGTCCTGACGCTGCGAGTTCTCTTAAAATAAATTTCTGAAAATGTTCTGGATTTCTTCTTATATGTGAAGCAATTTGAAAAAAGTTTGTTAAAATAGTTTTTCTTCCTTCAAAATGTCCTTCGATTTTTGGAATTTCAAATCTTTCTTTTCCTTCAGTTTTTTTTATTTTTGAATAAGCGTTGTTTAATAATTCTTCATAATTTTCCATAAAATAACTTAGAATTTTGATATATAAATGTTTCAGAATAATCTTTTAATAAAATATTTAGAAATTTAAAAAAATTATTTATCCCAACCAACGAATTTTTCCGGGCTGTGGTTCAAAGATTATTCCTTCTTCAAGAAGTTTTTTTATTTCCTGGTGAATTATTGATGGAGAAACATCTCTTAAATCCATGATTACTTTATCTGTTTCAATTCCTCCGTTATTTTCTGCTTCTTTTATTTTGTCGAGGATTCTATCGCGGACTGCTACGATTTGGTTTCTTTCCATTGGTTGAGAATTTTTACTTCGTTCTTTTTCAGTTTCTAGTTTTCTGATTAACAAATATTTTGTATCTTGTTCTTTGATTATTTCTGGAGAAATATAAGTTTCATTATTGAAATTTCGTAAAACTCCGATAACTAAAACGGTTTGCCCTTGAGAAATATCTTTGAATTTTAATACGTCGTCGCCAAAACATTTTATTTTTATTTGTCCGCTTCCGTCGTCGAGCGTGAAAAAAATGTATTTTCTTTCTCCTTCACTTTCATATTTGTCAATTATGTTTCCTATAATATTTATTCGGACAATTTTTTTATCTCCAAGTTCTAAAAAAGAAAATCTCTCGCCGTCAAAAATTGGTTTTCCTAATAAAACATCTCCTATTCTAAATTTATATGCAAC
>CAZFCT010000021.1:0-5341 GCA_964517885.1 Candidatus Woesearchaeota archaeon | reverse complement strand
TTTATTTTTAAAGATTTATGCTGTTCTTTGGATGTATCCTCTTTTTGGACTGAAAACTTCTCCAGAAGAGCGTAATTTTTCTATTGCATCATCTAATTCTGAATTTGTAATTTTTCCCTCGAGTTCTTTTTCAAGTTCTTCTGTTGGAATCATTTTTCCCATTCTGTTTTCTAAATCAATAATTGTGTCTCTTACTAAAAGGATTTTTCCTCTTTGTGAACTTGAAAATCTTCCAGAGATTCTATCTATGTCAAAAGTTTTTGATTCGTAATCGTAACCAACTTGCATAAGATAATATTTCATAATGTCTATTGCGTTTTCTGCGTCTTTTTTTGTAACATATTTGCTTAATCTAATTTTTGCTGATGCTTCTGCCATTCTGATTAATGCTTGTAGTTGTCTTGCTGAAATTGGAATTGGACGAAGTCCTGATTCTACAGCGACGGGTTTGTTTCTTAATTCAATGTAGAAGTTTTTTATTTCTGCCATTGCTTCGTCTGATAATTCTGGGTGAATTCTTTGTTTTGCATAGGCAACATATTTTCTGAAAATTTCTCTTGGGATTAACATTCCTTCTCCTTCTTTTCTGTGTTCATGTAAAACATGGTCTGCGATTCTTTCGTCTTTTTCTCTGTCTGGAATATCTCTTAATGTAAAAATTATATCAAAACGATTTATTAAAGTTGGAGGTAATTCAATTTGTTGTGCGATTGGTTGATTTGGGTCAAATCTTCCAAATTTTGGATTTGCTGCTGCGAGAACAGATGTTTCTGCTCGTAAACTTGCTTGAACATTTGCTTTTGAAATTGTAACTGTTTGCTGTTCCATTGCTTCGTGCATCGCACTTCTGTCTTGGGGATCCATCTTTTCTAATTCATCAATACAAACTAATCCTTTATTTGCGAGAACCATTGCTCCTGCTTCTAAACTCCAACCTTTCAAATATTCGTCTCGCACAACTGTTGCAGTAAGTCCTGCTCCTGATGTTGATTTACCAACTACATATCTTCCTTTTGGTGAAATATTTGCCATAAATGCAAGTGTTACTGATTTTGCAACTCCGGGATCTCCAATTAATAAAATATGGATGTCTCCTCTGCTAGTTTGTCCGTCTTCGTGTGTTTTTTGAACTCCGCTAAATAATTGTAAAACTAATGATTTTTTTATTTCTTCATATCCCCAAATACTTGGAGTTATACTTCGTGCTAAATTTGTGAAAATTAATGGGTCTTCTGACATTTCTAATATTTGTCTTTCATCTTCTTCAGTTATGTCAAGTTCTTCGAAAGTTTCTTCCATAGGAATTATATTATTAACTTCAATTGCTAGTTCGAATCTCGTCGATAATCCTCCTGTTTGCAAAGGAACTGGAACTTCTTTTAAGACGCCGATAACCTTAACTCTACTTCCGGGAGTTGTTTTTTCTTCCATTCTTGGTTCGACTAAATCCTCTTTTACAAAAACATTTATCCTCTTTGGTTGTTCCCCTCCTGAAAGGGATTCTGGTGCTTCTTCAATTACTAATCTTTGTGTGTCTACCATTTCTTTTGAGATTAATTTGAATCCGCCTCTTCTTCCACAAGAACATCTCGATGGTTCACGGAATTTTTTTTCAATTTGTAAAACAGACATTACTGTTCCGCACGAAGGACATTCAAATTTTGCGTTGACAACTTGTGGACGCACATCTGACGCTTGTCTAATAATTCCTTCAATAACAATCATTTCATTTAAATGTCGCGAACGAATATTTCTAACTTTTATTTCTTGACTTTTGGGAGCATTAATTAAACGAACTCTTGCGTTTTTAATCAAACCTGACTCTTCAATACTTAATTCAATAATTCTTAAAGCATCTTCGGGGTTTGCAAGGATTTCGTCAGAAAGTTTGTTTGAGAATTCTGTTAGTTTCATGAAATCAATAAAAATTACATTGCTTCCTTTTCTTATTGAGTTTCCAAATTCTTTTTTGTAAGAATCAAAGAATTTTTTTGCTTCAATGATTAAATCTTCTGTTTTTCCTTTTTCTTCTTTTGTATTAGAATATTGCTCGAAATTTTCTTCTTCAGCCATGAGATAAATATGTGTGTTTTCTTTAAATGAATTTCTATAGATAAAAATGTCTTTTGGGATATTCTTTTCACAAAATTTAAAATGACGGATTGTTTTCATAATTGATGAATACTAGCAAGACGTTGAATGAAATCGATGAGGCGAGGGAAAAAGAGGATCTGAAAAAACTCGAGGCGGTTTTTTTTGTTTCTGGAAGATTTTTGAATATGCAGGAATTAATTTCTTATACTGATTTGAATCCAATAATTATTGAGGAACTTATTGAAAAACTTACTGAAAAATATGAGAAAGATGATTCTGCAATTGAAATTGTTGAAAAAAATAAAATGTGGAAAATGGATGTGCGTGCGCAGTTTTATAATATAATTAATAAATTAGCGACTGGAAAATCTGAGTTCACGAAGGCAGAACAAGAAACTTTAGGAATTATTGCGTTCAAACAACCGATAAAACAATCTGTGATAATTAAAATTAGGGGAAATAAAGCTTACGACCATATTAAAAAATTTGAGGATACTGGTTTGATAAAAAAGAAAAAAGTCGGACACACTCACGAACTTTCTTTGTCTGATGATTTTTATGATTATTTTACTTTTCAAGGAGAAGATATAAAACGAGAATCTTTAAAAATAGAAAACTCTGAGGAATAAAATGGATTTTTTACCTGTAATTTATCTTTCGTATATGTTTGTTGCAATTTATTTTCTTTTTCTGTTTATTTTTTTATATTTGAATAATAAAAAAAGAATTTTTGATTATCCTGTTTTGAAGAAAAATTACAGTGTTTCGTTTGTTGTACCGGCTTATAACGAGGAGAAAACAATTGCAGATACGATTGAGCACATTTTTGATATTGATTATAAAAATATTAAGGAAGTTATTATTGTAAATGATTGTTCGACAGATAGGACAAAAGAGATTGTTAAAAAATTGCAGAAAAAATATTCTAAATTAATTTTGATTAATAATAAAAAAAATTTGGGAAATGCTGCGGGTTCGAAAAATGTTGGTTTGAAATATGCGACAGGTGAAGTTATTGCGTTTGTTGATGCTGATAGTTATCCTGCGAAAGATTCTTTGAAAAAAATGTTGGGATATTTTTCTGATGAAAAAGTTGGTGCTGTTACTTGTCCGATTTTAGTTAGAAATGCAAATAAATTTTTTGAGAGAATTCAGGATATCGAATATCGTGTGATTGCTTTTACAAGAAAACTTTTGGGTTATGCTCAAGCAATTTATGTTACTCCTGGACCTCTTGCGATTTATAGAAGAGAAGCGATTAAAGATACTTCTGGTTTTGATGAGAGTAATTTAACTGAAGATATTGAAATTACTTGGAATTTGATAGATAGTAATTGGGAAAGAGAAATGTGTCTTTCAACTTATGTTTCCACGACTGTTCCGCAAAAATTTTCTGATTGGTATAAACAGAGAAGAAGATGGACAATTGGGGGATTACAGTGTATTGCGAAATATAAAAAAGAAATTTTCAAAAAAGGAATGCTTGGAATGTTTGTTCTTCCTTTTTTTATTCTTCAATTTTTTCTTGGACTTGTTGGATTGTGTGTTTTCTTTTATGTTGGTTTGACAAATATTATTTCTAATTTTTTGTTTACAAGATATTCTGTGATTGTTGACGCACCTCTTTTAACAATGAATCAGTTGTATATTACACCAAGTTTTTTGAATTATTTTGGAGTAATTATTTTTTTAGTTGGTCTTATTTTTACTTTTATTTCTCTTGGGATTATGAAAAAGACAGTTATGAAAAAAGAAAGTTTTTTTAATATATTTTTCTTTTCAGTAGTATATCTTATGGTTTATCCGTTTATTACTTTAATTGCAGTATATAAGTATTTTAAAGGAGAAATTGCTTGGGGAGAACATGACAGAACAAAACTTTAATTGGGAGAAATTCAAATGTTGAAAAATCAGAAATATGTTTTTTTATTTGCGTTAATTGCGACTTTGATAATTTTTAATATTGGAATTTTTATGGGTTACATGCTTGAATCTTCTCGGATTGAAAAAATTAATCAGATGTATCAAAATACAGAAATGAAAATTCTTGACCAAATTACTCAGATGAGTTCTTTTGAAAGTTTTGATTTTGATTGTGATAAAATGTTTGATGAAAATGTTCGTTTTGGAAATCAGATTTTTGAAGAAGCGCAGTTAATTAGTAAATATGAAAATGCAAATATTTTTAGTGAAGAAATTGTTGCACAACATAAAAGATTTGATTTACTTCGTTCTTTGTTTTGGATAAATAGTGTTAAAATAAAAGATACTTGTAATTTAGATTATCATAATATTGTTTATTTTTATAAATATAATAATCCAACTTTTGAGGAAGAATCAAAACAGAATACTATTTCAAATTTGTTATTTGAATTAAAAGAAAAATTTGGGAATTCTATTTTGCTTATTCCGATTGCAGGAGATAATGATATTTCTTCAATAAATCTTCTGGTTGATAAATATAATATTACAAAATTTCCTGTTGTTCTTGTTGATGAGAAAATTGTTATTACTGAACTTGATGATTTGAGGAATATTGAAAAATATCTTTAATTATATAAATCCTTAAAAAGATAAAATTTATCTATTTTTAATGACAAATTGTTACAGGTGCGGTGTTTCTGATGAAGAGAAAAAATTATTTGATGCGATTTCTGGGAAAGGTATTGTGAAAATTTGTGAAGATTGTCTTGCTGTAGAAAAATTTCCTGTTGTGAGCAAACCAGTTGAAAAAGTTGATACAGAAAAACAGAAATCTGTTAGAGATAGATTAATTGGAATGAATAAGAAATTTAATTATGGGAGAGAACCTAATTTAAGAGATTTAATTGACCAGAAATTTAAGGAAAAATCATCGCCTTTGAATTTAGATTTAATTGATAATTTTCACTGGGCACTTCAGAAAATTCGAAGAGATAGGAAAGTTTCAAGATTACAACTTGCAAAAGCAATTGATGAGACAGAGGAAAAAATAAAGTTACTTGAAAGTGGTTTTTTGCCTGATGGTAATTATCAAGTTTTAGCAAAAGTTGAAAATTATTTTGGAATTAATTTAAGGAAAAATAAAGCGGGTTTTTTGAATCTTGAAGAGAAAAAATTTGTGCTGGATAATTCTTTAATTGAAAATGAACCGACTGAAGAAAATGAGAAATTATCTTTTGATTTTAATTCTGTAAATAAATTGAAAATTGGGGATTTGAAAGAAATAGACAAAGAGAGAAAGAAAAAGAAATTTGGTTTTTGGAAT
>CAZFCT010000020.1:0-8474 GCA_964517885.1 Candidatus Woesearchaeota archaeon | reverse complement strand
GTCGGGGAAGTTCAAGAATTTTTTGAAAACACTGGCGACGCTGTTAGAGATTTTTTTGAATAAATTTTTTTTATCTAATTTTTTGAAAACAAAACACTTATAAACTCTAATTTCTTAACAATATTGTCTAACTTCGGTTAGGCGCGGGAGGATTGAACTTCGGTTTTTTCCTTCCACTATTTTTCAAATACTTTTTTATACTATTTTATCTTTTGAATTTTATGAAAGAGGAAAGTAAACTTATTGAAAAAAATAATTCTACGAATCTTTGGCATACAAAAAATAAAGAAACAATTTTTCATGAACTTCAAACTTCGTCTAAAGGATTGTCTGAAGAAAGTGCAGAGAAGGTTTTGGAGAAAGACGGATTTAATGAAATTAAAAAAAAGAAAAAAGAATCTTCTATAATAAAATTCTTGAAACTTTTTAACAGTCCGTTAATTTATATTTTAATTGTTGCGATGATTATTTCTTTTGTTTTTAATCATCTTATCGACGGTTATGTTATTCTTGCGATTATTTTTATTAATGCGACAATTGGTTTTGTGCAAGAGCGAAAAGCAGAAAAAGCGATTGAGTCGTTGGAAAAAATGATTATCTCTTATGCTAAAGTTTATCGTGATGATGAATTGAGAAAACTTCCTGCATCTCAACTTGTGAGGGGAGATATAATTCTTTTAGAAGAAGGGGATAAAGTTCCTGCTGATGCGCGACTTATTGAAGTTACAAATTTTAGAACACAAGAAGCTTCTCTTACAGGGGAATCTTTTCCTGTTGATAAAGATTTGAAAATTTTAAGAGAGTCAGTTTCCCTAGCTGATAAAACAAATATGATTTTTATGGGAACTGTTGTTGTTTCTGGAAGTGCGAAAGCAGTTGTTGTTGAAACAGGAGATAAAACTTCTATTGGACAAGTTGCAGAATCCATTCAGAAAATTATTCAACCAAAAATGCACTTTAATGAAAAAGTTTCAAAACTCGCAATTCAGATGGCTATTTTTGCTTCTGTTGGTGCTGTCTTGACTTTTCTTATTGGTTTTTTTATGCATAAGTTAGAACTTCTTGAATTATTTTTGTTTACAATTGCTTCATTAGTTTCAGGTATTCCTGAAGGTTTGCCTGCGGTTTTGGTAATTGTTCTTGCAATTGGTGCTAATCGTATGGCGAAGAGAGGTGCGATAATTCGGTACTTACCTGCTGTTGAAACTTTAGGTGTAGCGACGGTGATTGCGACAGATAAAACTGGAACATTAACTCAAAATTCTATGGCTGTTGAAAAAGTTGTTACTTCTGAAGGCGTTTTTGATATTACTGGAAAGGGTTGGGTTCCGCAAGGCGATTTTTCTAAAGAGGAGAAATTAATCAAAGTGGAAGATTTTCCTTCATTACAAAAATTGTGTAAAATATCTGCTTTATCAAATAAAGGAAATCTTTTAGAAAAAAATGGGAGTTATGAAATTGTTGGGGACCCTACAGAAGTTGCACTTTTAGTTTTGTCACGAAAAGCAGGATTTAATAAAGAAACGCTTTTTAGAAAAGAAAAAATTTTAGATGATTTTGTTTTTAGTTCTGAACTTAAATATCGGGCAACTTTAGTTGAATCTGGAAATAAAAAACAGATTTATTCTATTGGGGCGTTTGAGAAAATTTTGAAAAAGAGTTCTTTTGTTATGAAGGGCGGGAAGAAAGTTATGATGTCAAAGGAAGTTCAGAAAAAATATTTAGATGATGCCTTGAGTTTTGCTAAGGAAGGTTATAGGATTTTGTCTCTTGCTTATAAGGATGTTACAAATTCTGTTGATTCTTTTTCTGAGAATTTAATGAGTAATTTAACGTTTGTTGGTTTTGTTGCGATGAAAGATCCTCCGAGAGAAGGAGTTGGAGAAGCGATTCAAAAAGCTAGGAATGCAGGGATTAGGATTATTATGAAGACAGGAGACCATAAAGAAACTGCTGTCGCGATTGCTAAAGAAATTGGTTTGGTTAATTCTGAAAATCCGAAAGTTTTGACACAAGAAGATCTGGATAAAATGTCTGACGCTGAACTTAGGAAAGCGGTTAAGGAAGTTGATATTTTTGCGAGAGTTACTGCAAAATTTAAAATGAAAATTGTTCAGATTTTGCAAGAACAAGGTGAAGTTGTTGCTATGACTGGCGACGGTGTTAATGATGCTCCTGCTTTGAAAATGGCAGATATTGGAATTGCTATGGGAATTATTGGGACAGATGTTTCTAGAGAATCTAGTGATATTGTTTTAACAAATGATAATTTTGTTTCAATTGTCGACGCTATTGAAGAAGGTAGGATTGTTTTTCAAAATGTTAGGCAGACGAGTTTTTTCTTGATTACTACAAATGTTGCAGAGGATGTTACAATTATTTCTTCTATGGCGATGGGGCTCCCTCTTCCAATGCTTCCTATTCAGTTGTTATATCTTAATTTAGTTACAGATGGGATTAATGATGTTGCTCTTGCGATGGAACCTGGACATCACGATGTTCTGAATTTGCCTCCGAGAAATAAGAATGAGAATCTTTTAAATCGCGAATTAATTTTCTTTTTGGTTTTAATGGCTGGGCTTATGGCTATTGGGACGATTCCTTTATTTATTCATTTTATTCCAGAAAGTTTAGAAAAAGCAAGGACAGTTGCGTTTGTGTCTATGTCTTTATTTCAGTGTTTTAATGTTTTTAACATGCGTTCTTTACATAAATCTGTTTTTAAGATTGGGTTTTTTTCAAGCAAATGGATTAATTATTCGTTGATATTTTCTCTTGGTTTATTATTTGCAGTAATTTATGTTCCGTTTTTGCAAAATATTTTCAAATTTGTTTCTCTATCTGCGATTGAACTTTTGATTATAACTTTGATTTCAACTTCTGTACTTATTTTTGGAGAAATTTATAAATTGGTTAAATATAAAAATGAAAATCATAATTAATTCAAATTTTATAAACTCAATCTTCTTTAATTTATTATGAAAAAAAATTTTGTGAAGATTAAGCAGAAAAGTCGTCCGTCATCGATGAAATCTCGTAGCCCTCTTTTAAAAAATACAGACAAAGCGAAGTTTCCTGAATTAGCAGAGAAAATTATTCAAATGTCTGATATTATTCTTGAAGTTCTTGACGCGAGATTTATTTCTGAAACAAGGAATTTTGAATTTGAAGAAAAGATTAATCAGGTTGGTAAAAAAATTATTTTTGTAATTAATAAATCAGATTTAATTGAAATTAAGAAAACAAAAAAAGAAGAATTGAGTAAGTTGTTTCCACGAGTTTTTGTTTCAAGTATTTTGAGAAAAGGGGGGAAAGATTTGAGAGATAAAATTAAAATTATTTCTAAGAGTATTAAAAAACCTGTTGATAAACAATTTAAGAAAATTACTGTTGGTGTTATTGGTTATCCTAATACTGGAAAAAGTTCTGTGATTAATTTTCTCGTCGGAAAACCCGCTGCGGGAACTGGTTCAGATGCGGGATTCACAAAAGGAATTCAGAAAGTTGGACTTACAAGAAATATTGTTTTAATTGATAGTCCGGGAGTGATTCCTCGAGGAGAATATTCTAGTTTTGAAATTTCTGCTATGTCTAAACACGCTAAAGTTGGCGCTCGTTCATATAGTCAAGTTAAAAATCCAGAAATTGTTCTCGCAACTTTAGTTAAAGAATTTTCTTCAAAATTTGATAATTTTTATAATTTAGAATCTAATGAAGATGTTGAAATTCTGATTGAAAAATTAGGAAGAAAAAAAGGTTTTTTGAAAAAAAATAATGAAGTTGACGAGGATAAAACTGCGAGATTTATTTTGAAAAATTGGCAGGAAGGAAAAATAAAATAACGTCAATTATATAAATTCGTTATTCGTTAAGATGTTATGAAAATGAAGAGGGATTTACATAAATTATTTCTTAAAGCAATCTCGTTTGTTTTTTGGAGCGTTGTTCTTTTAGTTTTGGGTTTTTTGCCTTCGTTTCTTTTTGTAGCTTTGTTTATTCAATATGGTTCTCCTTTTTCTAATTATGTTAATTTTTTATTTAATTTTAGTAAGTCGTGGATTGCGTGGGTTTCTGCAGTTGTTATTATTTTTTTGTTTATTTCTATTAGTAAGAGTATAAAAACAATAAGAGGATTAAAAAAATCCAAAAAGAAAAAAATGACTTGGGTTGTAATTGCACTCTCGATGATTCTTATTGTTGGTTTAATTGGTTGGCAACTTTATCTTTATATAAATTTTATTTTAGGAAATGATATTCTTATCAAAATTACTTCCGATAAAGATAATTTTTTCTTTGAAGATTCTAATGCGGAGGAGGTTAATTTTAAAATTTCTGTAACAATGAATCCTTTTTGCGTCGCTGAATGTGAATATGAATTTTTTGATTTAAGTCAAGGAGAAGTTATTGAATTTGGTGCATTTAATATTGCATCTATTTTTTCTAGAACTAAAACATATATTTTAAACAAATCAAATGTTGATCCTGGAAGTCAGGTTTTAAATCAATTTAAGGTAAGTTGTAAAAGTCAGAAAACTCTTTTGTGTTTTACGAAAGAAAAAGAAAATAAAAAAACTGTTTTGATATCTTTGAATAATGTTTTTAGTGACGAAGAGAAAAGGGTTTTAGATAATTATAAAAGTAAAATAATTTCTTTGAAACAAATTTTTTATCTTTCTGAAAATGCTTTTACTGAATTAAAGAATAATATAAATTCTATAAACGGTTCTTTCTCATATTCGGATTATCCTCTTTCTTTATTAGAAACAAAATTTGTTGAGTTGGATAATTCATTTGATTCTTTACAAAGATTATGGCGACTTCAAGAATTAGATTCTCTTAAAGCTCAGGTTCCTGAATTGGAAAATGAACTTTTTGATTTTTATAATCTTGTTGGAACTTATAATAAAAATCTTTCAAGAGATTTTTTAGTTTATAATAATATAACCGAAAAGATAAGAATTTCTAAACAGATTTTAGAAGGTATTAAATCAAACGTTCTTCCTAACGAACTTTGTTCAAATTTGAATCAGACAATTTTTGATTTTAATAATGCAGTTTTTAATTTTGAAAATGAAAATCGTCTTTCTGTTAAAGAAGAAATTATTGGAGGAATTTATTCTGAGATTTTTATTTTGTCTGAACTTGTTAACGGGGGTTCTGGAGATTCTTTGTGTGATGTTATGAATATTACAGAAAAAAGTTTTGAGAAAATCATTTATTCTTATTTAGATGAATCTATTCCAAAAGTTGTTCTTGATGAACCTTTGTCTTCGTGTTGTTATTTGGGTGATTGTGAAAAATGTTGCGACGATTCTTGTTCTGATGAATCTTACCCTGTGATTTTTTTACATGGGCATAGTATAAATGGTGCACTTCCTGCAGATTATAGTTTTGATTCTTTTATGGAAATAAAATCTGAATTGGCTAAAGAAGATTATATTGATGTTGGGGATTTTATTATATTAGATGAGAAAGCTAGCGGTCTTTGGGGGCGTGTTAATGTGCCGATTATAGTTACTGCGAGTTATTTTTTTGATGTTTACAAAACTTCGTCTGGGAAAGTGATGTCTGTTTCTTCTAAGACAGATGGGATTGATACTTATGCAATTCGTTTAAGGAATATTATTAATTCTATAAAAGAAAGGACAGGAAGGGATAAAGTTATTGTTGTTGCTCATAGTATGGGGGGAATTGTTACTAGAAGATATGTCCAAATTTTTGGAGGGAATGATATTGAGAAAGTAATTTTAGTTTGTGTTCCAAATCATGGTATTTCTGATAAAGTGAAGGAATATTGTGCATTTTTGGGTTCTAAAACAGCGTGTAATAATATGAATGAAGATAGTCTCTTAATGAATCATTTGAATAACTATGAAACTGATTCTGTGGAAATTCATAATATTATTGGTATTGGGTGTAATATGGGTTATGAGACAGGAGATGGAGTTTTAAAAAATTCAAGTCAGTATTTAGTTAGTGCTACAAATTATTATATAAATGGAACTTGTAATGAATTAAATTTTGATTTCTTTCATGAGTCAATTTTATCTCCTAACCTTTATCCTGATGCTTATGATATAATTAAAGAATTACTTATTTAGGACAAGAAAAGTTTAAAAATAGATATTTCTTCACGGTTTAAATTAAATATGAGGTATTTTGTCTAATGGCAGAAAACGAATACGAAGATTCTGAAGATATGGAAGAAGATTCTGACGACTTTAACGAGTCTGACGAAGAAGATTCTGACGAAGACGAGGATTAATAATCCTCTTATTTTTTTTATTTTTAATTAAATTTATATAATCTCTGTTCGGATATATTTTATGTCAAAAAAGTGGATTATTTTGTTGTCAATTTCGTTGATTGGGCTTTTATTGTTTTATTATTTTTTCCCTTTTAGGAGTGTTGTTTTTGTTTCTGAGAATAGGAATACTAATTTTAGTTTAATTGAGGGAAGTAATATGCAATTTTATTCAAATATGAGGTTTCCTTACTCAAATATTTCTTATAGGATGTCTGATTGTAATCTTAAAAAACAGAATAGTATGGAACTTGCATTTTCTATTCTTAGGAATCTTACTGTTTTAGATTTTTATCCTGTGGATGAAGGTGAGGATATTTTTATTACTTGTGATGAAAAATTAAGGTATGATGGGGATTATTTTATTGCTGGTGAAGGTGGACCTACAACAATAATTAATGCAACTCATTTTAATGTTATTCTTAATGGAAAAATTCTTCTTATTGAAGATTCTGATTGCCCTAATCCAAATATTGCGTTACATGAACTCTTGCATGTTTTTGGTTTCAAACATTCTGAAAATCCGAATAATATAATGTATAATGTTACAAGATGTGAACAGATAATTAGCGATGATATTGTTTCTCTTTTGAATGATTTGTATTCTATTCCGAGTTATCCTGATTTGATTTTGAAAGATGTTTCTGTTTTGAAAAAAGGTTCTTTTATTGATATTAATGTTAGTGTGATGAATTATGGTTTGAAAGATTCTAAGGATTTTGTTGTTGGGGTTTATTCTGAAGGTTCTTTAATTAAGAAATTAGATTTTGAAGCGATTGAAATCGGGAGTGGGAGGGCAACTTTTGTTAAAAATGTTTTTACAATTAAACCGATTGATGAAGCTGAAGTTGTAATTGAGACAGAGTTTCCAGAGATTGATGAAGAAAATAAAATAAAATTAGAAATAAAAGATTGAGCTAGGCATCTAGTTCAAGGTCATCGATGATGTCGTCGAAGAGTTCTTCTTCGTCATCAAAATTTTCGTCCATTTTTTCCCTCATTTTTATTGATTTTTAATGTTCCAAGAAGTTTTTAAATATTTCTATCCTTGAAGATAGAATTTATTTTTTCTTTTGTCGACGAGGAAATAAATTTTTGGAAAAAATAAAATCTTGAAAGAAAAAACAGATTTACAATCTGTTAAATCCCTCCACCAAGAATCGGGGCTCACTTTGTTCACCCTCATTCGTCTTTTCAAGCCAAATGAAACTACGTTCGATTTATTAAAAATCCCTCCACCAAGAATCGAACTTGGATAAACCGGTCTACAGCCAGTTGCATTACCACTATGCTATGGAGGGTTGAATTAAATAATTAGAATATGTTTTTAAAAGTTCTGTCTGGATTAATCTTCAATTTGTTTTTTTGCTTGTTCTGCAATAAAGAAAGCTTGATTTGATTCTGCTTCTTTAACTTTCCCTTCTTTCTCGTAAATTGCAGTTGTTGTTGGTAAAATAAATTTTCCTAAAACACCGACTTTAGAATAAATTATATATGAAATTACTCTTGATTCTCCTGCTTCTAATTTATCAAAATACCATTCTAATTTTCTATTTTTCTCGTCTACTTTGTTAGGAATTTCTCCGCCAAATCTTTCGTGTAATTTTGCTACAAAAGGGAATCTATCAATAACATTTACTCTTTCTACAAAATTTCTTGCAGTGATAATTAATGAAACTTTTAATGCAAATTCTCCGCCTTTTGCTTTTACAAAATTTACTCTTTTTTTAAGAACTAAATCTGTCTTTGAAAATTGTTTTGTTAATAGGACAATTGAAACAATTAGTAAAATTGCAAGAAGTGGAAGAAGCCAGTTTGTTTTTATTACGATTTTTAATTCTTCTCCGGGATTTAATTCTTTTTCCCAAGTGTAATAAACTTTTGTTCCTGTTCTTTCTACGATGTCTGGTTCAGGACTGAATGTTGTAAATAATCTTGAAATAATATTTTTTTTAATAACTGTTGAAGATGGTGAGATGACATTTCCTTCATTTGTTTTTGTAATTGTTTTTGTGTTGATAATAATTCCGTATTCATTTTGAGAATTTACTACAATGTCTTTTTCAGAGAATCTCATAACGCCTTCTACTTCTGTCTTTTTCTCTTCAGCTTGAATTTCTGCATTTAATGTGTAATAACCTGCAACTAAATCTCTAAAATCTTCTTTATT
>CAZFCT010000019.1:0-8515 GCA_964517885.1 Candidatus Woesearchaeota archaeon | reverse complement strand
CCAACTTTTCAATCCTCACCCAACTTTTTTCTAACTTTCTATTTGCTTCATCAACGACAATTTTTAAAAATTCATCATTAACTAAAATTTTTTTATTTCTAATTACAGGAAATTCTAATCTTTCTGTTCCATTTAATTCAACAATAAAATTATTTTTCAATCCGATAATTCCAGAATTTTTCCATCCAGAATTTTTTCCTATTTCCTGCATTTTTTCAGCGTCCTCCAAACTTTCACACGCAATATGCAAAATACAAGGTTCAACTTTAAATTTTACATTTTTATCTTTTCCAATCGCAGAATTTAATTCATCTTTAAGTTTATCAAAATCAATTTTATCGTGCGAAACAAAAACAAATAAATTCTCTCCTTTTTTTTCTTGGTCAATCATTAAAAGAATTCTTCCAGAGCACGACGAAGTCGTGTAATAATTTTCAAGAGAATTTATTTTATCACAAAGCGAAACAATTTTCTCGTCCCATTTTCCAATAAAAGATTTATCCATTTTTGAAAGAACATCTTTTTTTCGTTTCTGAAATAAATTCATTTTAATTTAAAATCTTTGTAAGAAATATATTCAAGATTTAATTTTTTAATTGCTTCTCTTGGAAGTTCCTGAGAAATAAATTCTTTAATTACATAAACCGCTTTAGGATGAAACCATTTTGAATAAGAAATTTCAATCAAAACACTCTCGGAAAAACCCAAACACAAAAGTGCGTCGCTTTCTTCATTAAGTTTCTCTGGCTGATTTCTCCACGTCGAGCAATTTATATTTTCTCCAATTTCAGTATTAACCCAACCATAACCAAATTCTTTATCGTCAAGAGGAATTACAGAATAAATTTTTCTGCCTCCCTGATTCAAATATTCTTTTGCAAAAAATTCAGAAACAGAACCTTTGTCAGGAGTTATAACAATTTCATTTTTAGATTCTGCAATAACCTTTGCAAGTTCTTTCAAAATCATCATAGAATTTTTATTTACATCAGTTAAAGAATTCAATTTTGCTGGTCCAATTATTCCAAATTTCATTATTCCTTCTCCAAAATTTTTGCATCAATTCCTTCTTTTTTACAAGAAGAAACAAATTCTTCTGCGTCTTCACCAGTCCCTATAATTGTCCCGTAATGCATTGGAATTGCAAGAGAAGGTTGAATTAATTTAACAGCTTCAACAGCTTCCTCAACATTCATAGTAAATCTCCCACCAATAGGAAGAACCGCAACAAAAGTTTTATCAGGTTGTTTATGTCCTGTGAGTTTTTGCATTTCAGGAATTAAATCAGTATCTCCCGCAAAATAGATTATAAGTCCATTAATTTTAACAAGATAACCAACCCAACCTTCATCTTGTCTATGAAAAGGTTTGTCAATATTATATGCAGGAAAAGTAGAAATTTTTATCTCACCAACATTAAATTCTTGATTTGGTTCAACAATCTGAACACTAATTGGAACATCTATCCGCGTTATTTTACTCTGCGAATCTGCGGTCAGAAAAATCTTTGTTCCTTCTTTTACCAAATTTTGAATATCAGAAACACTACAATGGTCGTAATGTCCGTGAGTTATCAAGATAACATCCGCTTTCTCAGAATCTGGTTTGATATTATACGGGTCAATGTAAATCGTCTTATGGTTCTTAATCATAAACCCAGAATGTCCAAGCCACCTAACTTCCAGTCCGCTTATATTCATAAATAGAAGAATCAAAAATTACTTTAAAACCTTTTGGATATTAGGAAAGTATATTCTCCTTAAACTTTTCCAAATCTTTTTTCATAAATTTATTCAACTTTATGAACACCGACTTTTTTTATAGCTTCAAAAACCTTTTTTTCTACTTGAGATAATGATAAATCTTTAAATGTAAAGGCAGCAGCAAATTTATGTCCCCCACCACCCAATTCTTTAGCAAATAAAGAAACATCTATTTTTTTTCTAGAACGAAAAGAACCCTTAATCATTCCTTCAACTTCAGCTAAAGTAAATAAAAAATCAATACCTCCAATTTCTTGTAAGTAATTTGAACCACTTCTAACCTCAGAAAGATTTATCCCTAAATTATCCACTTCTTTTCTTGAAGTAGAACTAAATCCAACCTTATATTTTTCAAAATCTATAACTTTAAAATTATTAATAAGAAGTGCCTGATATCGTTTCACACCAAGAGGAGTATTATATTTTATAATATTGACAACACCGTCTAAATAATCTGCTTCATTATCTAAAAGAAAAACCGCATCTCTAAGAGCATTTCCATCATCATGACCAAACTCCCCAGAATCTGTATAAACCCCAATCAATAATCTTGTAGATAACTCTTTATCAAATTTTATTTTCCATTCTCTAAAAAAATCAATTAAGATAGAACAACAGGAAGGTCTCGTTGCATCAACATAATTTATATTCCCAAAATGAGAATTTGTTGGATGATGATCTATATTAATAACTGAATTGAGAGGGAAAGAAATATTTGAACTTTCGGGTTTATAACTCAATGCTCCGTGGTCTAAAAAGAGAATAACATCAAAATATTCTAAATTAATATTATGTATTCCAACCCCAAATTCAATCTCATTCACAAATTCAAAACAAGCTAAACCTCCAGACAATTGGTCTTTGCTAATAACTTTAACTTCTTTTTTAAAATCTCTTTCAAGAAAATATTTCATAGCCATACAGCATCCAAGACTATCTCCGTCGGGACCTTCATGCAAAGGGATTAAAATTTTATTTGCAGACTTAATTTTTTTAAAGATATCATTTGATAAATTATTATTCATTAACATTTTTCAAAACTCCTTGCAATTTGAAACAATTTCTGCTCTTTAAATTTATCACAAATAATTTGCATTCCAACAGGAATATTTTCAACTTTTCCGACAGGCAAACTAATTGCACAATCTCCTGCAAGATTTATAGGACAAGTCAAAGCATCATATTGAAACATTTCGTCAATTGAAATTTTTTCTCCAATTTTATGAGGCAATCGCGGAACAGTCGGACAAATTATACAATCAAATTTTTGAAATGCTTTTTTGAAATCTTCTTCAATTAATTTTCTCGCTTTCAGAGCTTGATGATAATATCTTCCAGCGTGCTCTGCTTTTGAAATTTCACTTCCACCAATAATTCTTCGCAAGACTTCTGAACCACAAACTTCTTCTATTCTTTTTCCAAATCTTCTTCCGTCAAATTTTCTCGTCGCTGAAAAGAACTCAACATAAACAATTGGAAAATAAGTAGCAACAGCAAAATCAATATAATTCATTTTTATTTTCTCAATTTTCCAATTATATTTTTTTTCTGCTTCACTAATTTTTTCATTAACTAATTTCTGAATTCTTGAATCATTTATTTTAAAATCCAAAATTCCAACTTTCAAATTCTTAGGAACTTTTTCTATTTCCCCTAAATTAATTTTACTTCCAACAGAAATTGCGTCTCTTTCATCTTTTTCAGCGATTATATCAAACATCAAAGCAACGTCGGAAACTGTTTTTGCAATTGGTCCGATTTGGTCTAAAGACATAGACATATCAATTAACCCATAACGTGAAACACTTCCGTAACTTGGTTTTAATCCTACGACACCGCAATGCGATGAAGGAACTCTTATGCTTCCACCAGTATCACTTCCTAAAGCAATATCACAAAAATTTGCAGAAACACTTGCGCAACTTCCCGACGACGAACCGCCCGCGACATAACCAATTGCCTGCGGATTATTTGTCGCACCAAAAGCAGAAGTTTCTCCGCTCCAACCGCACGCGAACTCGTCCATATTTGCAAAACCAATTATCAAACCATCTTCATCTTTTATTTTTTGAATTATACCCGCATCATAAGGACATTTGTAATTTTCCAAAACTTTACTTCCGCACGACGCATTCATTCCGAGAACATTTATATTCGCCTTAACAGCAATAATTTTTCCATAAAGTTTTCCGTGTTTTTTCTTCGCGTCAAGTTCCTTAGCTTCTTTAACAGAGTCGGGATTTAACTGCAAAATCGCATTTATCTTATTTCCTTTTTTATTATTCTTTTCAATTTCATTCAAATAAATTTTTAATTTTTCTGATACGTTCATTACCATTTCCCCTTCTCTCCAATTATAAAATCTTTATTTTTATCAGGCGCATTTCCCAAAAAGATTTCACTATCCATCTCACAAGGTTTTTCTTTTTCATTTTCAGTTCTTTCAAAATCATCTCGTTCAATAAAAATCTCTCCAACATTTTCTTTCAAACTAGAAAGTTTTTCAGAAAACGAATCAAGAATAGAATCAACTTGTTTCTTAATATCTTCCTTATCTTTGTCAGACAATTTCTTAAATAAAAAATCCATTTTAAAATAAACAATAATGACTATAAAAAATTAGTTGTTTCTTTTATTTTTCATTTCTATGTAATCTTTTATTATTCTTATTGCAAAGGATGTTTCTTCAAGAAATTTAAAAGTTCTTTCATTTTGATGAATAATTTCCATTCGTTCAGGATATTTTGCTGCGTAAAATAATCTGTATCTTTCAAGCTCATGACTTTCCAAAAGAGAGTCATTACATTTAGAATTATCATATTCTCCATTATGATTTATAGTCCAAAACCATTCAAAATCATTAATCCATTTTTCTTGCCTACCAAGATAATCTCTAAAAAATTCTTTCTTAAATAATAAAGAATCACTTATCAATTTTCTTTCTTCACAAGAAAGGGCTTTAATTATTCCAACTATTGGAAAATCAGTTTCATCATCAATTGTATTTGCTTCTTCTAATGTAGGTTCTACCCAATCCATAAGAAAATTTAATTTTCAAAACTATTTAAATATTATTGTTATTACTATTTTATAATGACAATAGTTAAGGAGTTAATCTATCACGGTCTCTCGGAAACATTGTCGCTTCTTTAATATTATCTAAACCACAAATTATCTGTGTAATTCTTTCAAGCCCAACTGCCCAACCAGCGTGAGGTGGCGCTCCATATCTAAATGAATCAATATAAGATTCAAAACTTTTTGGATTCAAACCTTTTGCTTTAATTCTTTCAGTTAATAATTCTGGAAGATGAATACGCTGTCCGCCTGAAGAAATTTCAACACCACCATATAAAGCGTCAAAACCGCAACTTTCTTTTGCTTTTGGATTTTCGTCCTTAGGCATAATATAAAAAGGTTTTATCGACGTCGGCCACGAATGAGTAAAAACAATATCTCCAGGATACATTTCACAAAGTTTCTTTTCTTGTTCAGGCGTAAAATCCTCGCCAACTTTCCCACCAACTTTTTTTATCGCGTCTTCATAATGCAAATAAATTCCTTTAGGAACTCTCAAATCCTTAATCTCCAAAACTTCAAGTTCAGCTTTACAATTTTTTAAAACTCTCTCGACAACGTAACGAACAGCATTCTCAAGTTCTTTCATCGCAAGTTCCTGATTATAAAAAGCAGCCTCAACATCAACCATTCTAATTTCATTTATGTGTCTAGTTGTGTTGTGTTTCTCTGCTCTCCAACTCGGCCCAAGCATGAAAGCTTTTTCCATCGAACACGCAAGCATTTGTTTATATAACTGCGGAGATTGAGCTAAAAAAGCCTTCTTCTCAAAATACTGAACAGAAAATAATTCAGTCCCACCTTCCGACGCTGCAGAAATAATTCCCGGTGACTGCAATTCTATAAATTTATTTTCATAAAAATAATTTCTAAATGCCTGTGCAATTTCATTCTGAATTTTAAAAATTGCCTGAACTTTTTTTCTATGAAAATCTAAAAATCTGTAATCCAATCTTTTAGGAAGTTCTGTCTTTGAATTATCAGAAACATCAATCGGCAAAATTTCTTCTGCTTTATTTATAATTTCAATTTTATCAGGAACAATTTCTTTTCCACCTGGCGCCTGTTTTGATTCCTTAACTTCACCGACGACAGAAATCACAGATTCTCTAGGAATTTTATCAATTATCTCAAAAGTTTTTTTATCAATTTCTTTTTCAGCACCAACAATTTGAACCTCGCCAGAAACATCTTTCAAAACAAGAAATTTAACTTTACCCAAAGCTCGCGAATTTTTCACCCAGCCAGCAATTTTAACTTTCTTACTTTTAGATTTAAAAACTTCTTGAATCAAAATTCTGTTTTCCATAATATTTTATTATTTGTTTAATTTATAAGATTTTGGATATTAAAATTCAATTATTTTATACCCTGCAACCCCAAGATTGTAAACTTCAGTTTTTCCAATTTTCATATTTCCTTCTCCTTCGTGAATGTGCCCGCAGAAAACATATTTTGGCTGATATTTTTTTATGTAATCAAAAATCGCCTTGCTTCCTGCATGTTTTCCAATGTAATATTTTGGAGCGCCATATTTCCCACTTACTTTATCTAAAATTCCGTAAGGAGGCTGGTGACAAACTAAAATATCTAAATTCTTTCCAAATCGATTTAAAATTTTTTTCGCTTTATCAGTTTCTTTCTTTGCTTTTTTTATACTCTTTTTATAATTTGAAGGTTTGAATTCTTTAACCCAAGATACATCTATAAAATATTCTAAAAAACCAATTTTTAATCCGTTTAATTTTCTCAATCGGTTTATAGCAAGGTGAAAATTTTTTATCTTTTTTATTTCTCTACCTAAATAAGGAAGTTTAACTTTGTATTTTTCTTCATCTTTTTTAACCTCGGAATCCTTAACCATATTCTTACCAACATTTCCAAGGAGAGAATAAATAGAAGAAAATTTAGAAAGATATCTTAAGACATTTAATGTTGAATCAGAAATTTCTTTGTAAGTAGTTTTAGCTGCTTTCCCGTCGTATTTTAATTCTTTCAAACCTTTTTTCTTTCTCTCAACATTTTCAAAAAATCTTTTTCTTGCAAAATCTGCTTTCCCTAAATCCCCATTTATTAAAATTAAATCAGTTCCTTTCATTGGAATTTTTTTAATCTTTTCCAAATCTCCATGAGGATCACCGATTGCTAAAATTTTCATTATTCAAAACTCCTTTTGAATTTGTGGCAAATCTCCTGTTTACTCATTTTAAAAGTTTCTTGATAATTTCCATCGCTTCATTACCATTAATTCTACCTTTCATTTCCTTCATAACCAAACCCATATAAGCATTTTCAGAAAGTCCAGGTTTTGATTTAATTAAATTCATAATTTGTTCTTCAACATTTCCGTCGTGCTTCTTTAAAGAAATCGCTTTTTCCATTTCTTCACCGTCAACAATTTTTTCTAAAATATTTTTTATTTGCTCTTTTGTAATTTTCTTATCTCGCAAGTTTTCTAAAACAAAAATCAAAACTTCCTTATTCAAAATTTCCTCAACTGCAAAAGTTTCTTTCTTTTTATGCGAAGCAATTTCCCTAGGAAAAACCAAGAGAATTTTCGCAACTAAATTCGGCTCGTCATAAATTTCCAAAAGTTCCTTAAATTCATCAATTTTATTATGTTTGAAAAGAAGTTTTATCATTTCATTATTCAAACCTTTTTTCTCAAGTTCTTTTTCCAAATCTTCTCTCAGCGTCGGTAAATTCTTTTTAACTTCATTAATTAAATCACGAGAAATTTTCAGTAAAGGTAAATCTGTTTCAGGATACATTCTATCAGCACCAGGCATCGGACGAAGAAATTCAGTTTCCCCATTCGGCAAAGCATTTCTAACTTCTGATTTAATTTTCTTTCCAGATTTCAAAATTGACAACTGTCTTTCAACTTCACTATCAACTGTTTTAGTCATCATCGACGGATCTTGAAAACCTTTTATCTCAATTCTCTCGCCACCACGAATAGACAAATTAATATCTTGTCTAATTGTTCCAATTCCTCGTTTAACTTTACAACTTCTCAAAACATTTCCCAAATACAACGCAACTTCCTTAACATGTTCAGCATTTTTTATATCTGGTGCAGTAGCAATTTCAACAAGAGGAATTCCCAATCTATCCAATCTAAAAATCGTAGAATTTTTTTTCTTCTCAACAACACGCGCAGCATCTTCTTCAAGACAAATACTTTCAATTCCAACTCTTCCTGTTTTCGTAACAATCCAACCATCTCTCGCAATCAAAACAGTTCTCTGAAATCCAGAAGTATTACTTCCATTAATAACTGTCTTTCTCATTATCTGTGAAATAGGAAAAATCTTGCAATTCAAAAAAATCGCAATCTGCAACGCAATTTTCAAAGCATCCTGATTAATCTCATGCGGAGGTTCTTCATCAAGTTCAACTAAACAAGTCGTATCATAACCTTCATAAATAAATTCTTTATTTTTTTCTGCCTCATGTTTCGCAGCGACATCAACTTCACCGCTCTCTCCAGCAACAGCATGAAGTTTTCTCTTAACAGAAAAATCAGGTTCATCACTTCGCAAAATCGACTGACAATTACAAAATAATTTTTTAGTATCCAACTGCTGATGAATTTCCAAACCAGATTTAAAACCAATTTCTTCATAATTAATTTCAGACATAAAATAAAAAGAAGTCCTGAGTTTATTAAA
>CAZFCT010000018.1:2451-9230 GCA_964517885.1 Candidatus Woesearchaeota archaeon | reverse complement strand
GGAATTTCAACTTTATCAACAGGATCATAACCTTTTGCCCTCGCTTCATTCGCAACTGAATAAACTTTCCTAACATCTTTTTCAAGCTTTAAAAAATATTTTTCAGTATTCATTCTTCTTTATCTTCAATTTGGCGCAAAGCGACGAATTGAATTTGAATTTATTCAAATTCCTCCTTTTCTTCAAAATCTAAAATTTTAATTGCTCTTGATTTTAAATTAAACATTGGAACTTTACAAAAATCTGGTTCTGCTCCAAGTTTTTCTTCATATTCTGTTTTACCTTCCCACGACGAGCAGGAAATTAAAAGAGTATTATTATGATATGAGATTGCACTTTTATGGGTGTGTCCTGAAACAAAAATGTCTGGAATTTTCTTTATCATTAAATGGTCCTCTTCCGACGGATAATACTGAATAGAAGTATGAGAAGGAGCCAAATGTCGATTCTTCAAAAGATAAGCCATTATTTTATCAGGAGATTTCATTGCATCACAAGTAATTAAAGAAGGAATTGTATTAGCATAATAAGGATAAGAAAAACCATGATAAGTCAAAACATCCATTCCAGAAAAATCTTTTGTTGAACCAATATTTATCATAGCAGGATTTCCAGTCAAAATAACATTTTTCAAGTCATATAAACTCCAAGCATATCTTTCAGGAAAAACTGGTTGCGGTTCCATTAAACGAACACCGTCGTGATTTCCAGGAGAAATAATAATATTAATATCTTTCCTAATTTTTTTTAATTTTTCAGAAAGTAAAAGAAATTGCTCTTCAATATTTTTAATTGCTAAATCCTTCTCTTGATTAGGATAATTTCCAACACCAGCAATAACATCTCCAACAAGAAAAAGATATTTTATTTTTTCTGCTTCAGAAGAATTTGAAGATTTCCCATTAAGATAATTAATAAATTTATCAAAACTATCTTCTAAAAATAATTTACTTCCAAGATGTAAATCTCCAATAAAAACAGCAGACTCATCAACAAAAGATTTTTTTCTTTCAGGCAAATTTGCTTCAGGAAAGATAACATCATTTGCAAAAATTATCTCAGAATTACCAACACCATTAAAACCTAAAACAGAATCTAAACAAACTTCACTCGCTTTTTCAAAAAGTTCTTTATTATTTTGATTTACCAAAACTTTTATTTTTCCAGTTAAATCTTCAATTTCAAAAATTAAATTTTTATTTTTTGTTACAGATTTTTCAGAAACAATTCCAATAATAGAAATATTTTGTCTAGAATTAGATAACTTATTTATTGAAACAAGATTTTTCAAAGAAGAATTACTCAATAAAATTTTTTTAAATTCATTAATCCTATTTCTAAAATATTTCACAAAATTTCCAACTTCAATTTTTTTTGTATTATTTAAAATCGTTGACAAAACTTTTACATTTCCAGAATGATTTTCTTCTTTTCTTGAATAAGAAATTTCTTTTGAAATCTCAATACTTAAACCGAGTTTTATTTTTAATTTTTCTAAATTTTGCTGATTCTCTTTAGGCAAATTTTCTAAAATTTTTGAAACCTTTTCTTTATTTTGACTAAAAAGATTTTTTGTAATTATCCTCTGATTAGTTTTTTCTTTAATTTGTTCTATGATTAATTTTACAGATTCAACGTCGCTAGTTTCACTAAATAAATTAAGAACTTCATTATCTAATAAAAATCCTTTCTGTAAACAAAATTTTAATATTTCTGAATTGTTCATTTTTTATTAAATTTTTGAAATAATTTAAGCATAAGTTAAAGATTCCGCAATAATCTGTTTCACTTTTTCAGTTATGTCTTTTGTGATTGCAAGTTTAATTTCCCTCATTCTTCCCCCACGTCCTTTTGAAATAACATTAACTGTAATAATTCCCAACATATCAAATTCTTGAATAATATCAGAAACTCTCCTTTGAGTCAAAACCTCCAATTTATTCTTCATACAAATTTCTTTATAATAATTATAAACTTCGCCTGTAAAAAGATGTCCATTCGGATTTTTTTCAGAAAGCTGAATAATTGCACTAAGAACAATTTGAAATTGTTTTGGTTCAGATTTTACAACATCAAGAATTTTATCTCTTTCAATTTTATCATTAGCTTCATCAAGATGTCTAAGAAGAATATTTTTAGAATTATCTCTTTCCGCAAGTTCACCAGCAATTCTCAACAAATCCAATGCCCTTCTAGCATCACCGTGTTCTCTTGCAGCCAAAGCAGCACATTTTGCAATTACACCCTCGTGAATAACTCCTTCTTTGAAAACCTGTTCAGAACGCTTAGTTAAAATTTCTTGAAGCTGTAAGGCATTATAAGGCGGAAAAACAATCTCCTCTTCAGACAATGAACTTTTAACACGAGGATCCAATTCATCCAAAAAAGTCAAATTATTACTAATTCCCACAAGACAAATCTGTGATTTACTTAATTCAGAATTTAATCTAGTCAAATTATATAAAAAATCATCAGAAATCTTTTTAGCAGTTTGATCAATTTCATCAAGAATTAAAACAATTGTTTGTTTTTCAGAATCAATAGTATCTATAAATCTTTTATACACAGAATCTGTAGGTAAACCTGTATCAGGGACAAACAAATCTTTCTTTTCTTTTTCAGATAATGAACTTTTTTTAAGAAGACGATTTGTTAATTCAGCTAAAATCCTATATTCTGTATCAGAAACTTTTTTTAATTTACAATTAAGATATTCTATTTTTAATTTAAAATCCATTTCTTTTTTTTCTCTTTTTAATAATTCTTCTTTAACAAACTGAACAGAAAGTGTTTTTCCAGTTCCTGTTTTTCCATAAAGAAAAAGATTACTTGTTCTATCTCCTCTTAAAATAGGTGCAAGAATTGAAGCAATTAATTTAATTTGTTTACCTCTGTGAGGAATATCTTCAGGTTGATAATTATTTTGCAACAAAGATTTATTCTTGAAAATTCCATTCTTATCAAATGCTTCAAAAATTTTATCTAATTCAATACCCATATTACACCTACACGTTAATTTCGAGTGGAAAATATTATTTTAATATTTTCTCCAACGATATTGAATTAATTTCTTATATAAACAATTATCACTACTAAAAAAGCAATACACCTTAATTTCTCATGGAAAAATAAATATAATTAATTTAATAATTAGAATAATAAGAATAATTTTTATTAATTAAATATTTTTTTATGATAAAAAATTTTATTATTTAATTATAATCTTTCTTAATATTATTAATTTTATTAATTTAATAAATAATATAATAATTCTTTTAGAAAAATAAAATTTAATTAAAATTAATTTTTAAATTTTAATAATATATATAATATATAATATAAATATTCTTAAATAAATAATAATAATAAAAAATAAAATTTTTGTTTATAAAACTTTCCACACGAAATCATAGGGTGAGGGTTATTTTTCTTATTTTACTTTATTTTAATTTCAATTAATTTTTACAATTAGGGGTAAATTTTCATTATTTTCATTATTTATCCTTCTATTATATACTAGCAAATCTATTTATTTTTACAGAAAAGTTTATAAATTATTTTCTTGTTAAATTTTCATGCAGAACAATAAAAACACATATACTTCTTTATTAGGAAAAATGATTGTGACTAAAGAAGGAAAAAGGTTGGGCTTTGTGAAAGATATTACTTTTGAAACTAAATCTGGGGAATTAATTAATTTAATAGTTAAAGATGCAACACCTTATACAAAAAACCTCAATCTTGAAAGAACAAACACAAACGATCTATTAATACCTTATAATTCAATAATTGCTATTGGTGACTTTGTTATCGTATCAGAAGAAGATTTGATATAATTTTTTATACAAATATTTAAAAATCCAATTTTGGTTTAAATAAAATGAGATTAATCGGTTTTAATTTTACAAAAATACAAGCAGAAAAAATAAAAGATAGAACAGATTCTATTAAATTTAATTCCAAAATAAATATACCTTCAATTGAACCTCTTAAAACAGATTTAATTAAAACAAAAGAAGATATTGTAAAAATTAATTTTAATTATGTTCTTTCTTATGAACCAGAGTTTGCAAAAATAGAAATTTCTGGAAATATGCTTGTTTCCTTAGATTCAAAATTAACAAAACAAGTTTTAAAGGGATTTAATGATAAAGATACACCTAATGATTTTAAGATTTTTGTTTTAAATTTGATATTAAAAAAAGTTAATCTTAGGGCACTTCAATTTGAAGATGAACTAAATCTTCCGATGCACTTACCTTTAATTTCTTTAAACAAAGATAATTTAAAAGAAAAGAAAGCAGAATAATTCGCTAAGTTTAAAAAAATAAGTTTCTTATTCTATTTATGAAAATTTCTGATGAGAAAAAAGAAAAGATTAATGAACAAATACTTCTCTTTTTATTTTATTCTTCCCCAAAACCCCTTTTTACATTAAATATTGCTAAAGAAATTGCTCGTGATGAAGAATTTGTTAAAATTCTTTTAATAGATCTAAAGAAAAAAGGATTAATTATAGAAATTAAAAAAAATCCCCAAGGGATTCCTTATCTAAAACGTTCTCGTTGGAAACTCACAGATGAGACATATCAAATTTATAAAAAACATCAAGAAAAATTTTAATAAATCATAATTAAATTTTTATACTAATTATTTTTAATTATTTAATGGATTATATTAAAGATGCTTTCCAAAAAGTAAAACAAGATATTTCTTCACTTAGTGAACAAATTTTATTATTAAAAGAAACCCTAACGGATATGAATAAAGAATTATCTTTATTAAAAAATATAAATACCTCTCTACAACAAAATGAAGAAAAAACAAATTTTTCTAACAATATTATTCCAACAAATCCAACACAAATTCCAACAAATCCAACACAAATTCCGACAGATAACTCTCCTTTTAAACCCTTAAAACCTCAAAATTTACCCTTTTCCACAGGAAATGAAGGGGTTCCAGCAGACAGACAGACAAACCAACAGACAGACAGACAGACAGAAAAACCCACATTAAAAGATGCTTTTGATGTTTTAGACTCTTTAGATTCTATTAAAAAAGAAATAAGGAATAAATTTAAACGAATTACTGATCAGGAATTTTTAGTATTCTCAACAATTTACCAATTGAGTGAAAAAGATAACTTTGTAGATTATAAGTCCTTATCTTTAAAATTAAATCTTACTGAAAGTTCTATTAGAGATTATGTTGGAAAATTAATTAAAAAAGGAATTCCCGTAGAAAAAACGAAAATTAATAATAAATTAATTCAACTCTCTATTTCACAAAACTTAAAGAAAATTGCTCCATTACCAATAATTTTTCAATTAAGAGAGTTATAAGTTATTCATAAAAAAGAATTTAAAGAATAGATAGTTTTGTAATTTGTGGATTGGTCTTATATAGCTGGTTTTTTTGATGGAGAAGGTAATTTTCATATAATATTTACTAAGAAGTCTATTCAACTTGTTTGTAGGATTCATAATAATAACGTCGCTGTTTTTGATGAAATGATCAGATTTATTGGTTTTGGCAAGGTTTATTCCACTACAGGTCGCACTCCAGAGTTAACGATTCATAAAAAAGAGGAGGTAAGGATTTTCTTAGAAAAAATCTCTCCCTTCTTAATTATTAAGAAAGATCATGCTTTATTTTTACTTAAAGAATATAATTTTACCCGAAATAATAACCTTGAGTTTGATATAGATAAATTTCATAAATTTTCCTACAGACAGGGAAAGGAAAAATTTTATAATCCTTTTAGAAAGGACCAAATTCAAAGGGCAAAATCCCAGCTTTCAACGAAAAATAAGACTATAAATTTAGATAAACCGCTCACCGATTAACTATTATCCTCACTTTTAATTAATTTCTAGATTTTCTTCTGTTTTAATTTATCTTCTTTTATTTGTTTTTCCTCCTTTTTATTCCCTATTTTTGATTCTTATTTTTTTGCAATAACCCTCACTATTTCTTAAAAATTTGTTATTTTCCTTTACTTTTCTTCTTTTTTCTTTGTTTTAACTCTCACTTTTGATTTTTTTAACATATTTTCTTTTACTTCTTCAGAGATAAATACCCTTTTTTTACCATTGTTTTCAATTTCTTCTTCAACTAAACCCTCACTTTTCTGTTTTATAGCATTAATTTGCCCCCTTATTGTAGATCTCTCTTTTCCAGTCATAGCTGATAAATCATCATAACTTAATTTTAAATCTGTATTAAGTAATATCCAAATAATTGCTCTTTCTGTTACAGAAAAATTAGATAAATTTGGTGTTTGAACACCTGTTTGAACACCTGTTTGAACAGCATAAACAGGCGTTTGTTTTGTCAACACCTGTTTGGGTGTTTTAAACGCCCTGTTTACTTTTACCTCATTCATAAAAGATAAAACATTTTTCATCCCTTCTAATTCATTTTTTATCGTCGATAAAATTTCTTTTATTTCTTCAATCTCTTTTTTTTGTAAATTTTTTTCAGAATCAAGGTGTTTAATCCAACCACTTACAGAAGAAACATCTTGTTTAACAGATTCAAAACCTTTTTTTGTATCTTCTTTTATTTCTTCAATCTCTTTTTTATGTCCAAAAAACCAAAACATATTAATTCTTAGATAATTTTGTTTAAAAATGTTTTGTTCTCCGTCGGTGTAACCGACGATAAATATATTAAAAATATGTAAAAAAAATTGCAATTTATATTATTAAACACATGTTTAAACACAAAAAACTAGACAAACACCTGTTTTAAACAGCAACAAACAGCAACAAACA
>CAZFCT010000018.1:0-2351 GCA_964517885.1 Candidatus Woesearchaeota archaeon | reverse complement strand
ATTAAGTTAACCTTAGTTAACAATCGGTGCCTAAAACAAAAAATAATTCCAAAAATTTTAGGTAATTTTGGTTACCTTTAACAATATAAACATTCAAAAATTATTAATCTTTTTTTAAGAAATGCTTAATGATTCAGACGGAAACGAACTTTCAAAAACAGCCTTATACCAAGTCGGAGAAAATAGCTCTTTTTATGGATTTGAAAAATATGTAAATCTCAGTCAAAGTTCTGCTCTTTTTTTATCTAAAGAACCACTAGTAAATGGAGAGCCAAACGAAATTGTTCTTTCACAAAGAGGGATAAACGAATTAAGGATTCATCCTGCTTTGGGACTAAAAAGCAAAAATTCTGGTTTAGAATTTGCAATTTCACAAAGTTTACCTAAGTGCACAATTGAAAATCCTAAAATATGGCAGAAAATTTAATCTCAAAAATAGAGAAACCTTGGGCCGTTTATGGAAAAGGTTATATCAGTGCCGTAGGAAAAATAATAGGAGATTATCCTGATAATGTTAAAGTAACCGTTTATGAAGATGCCCTTTTTTTCATTTATGGAAGTCAGAAGATATAATTAAATTTGGAACTCTTTCTGAAGCAACTTTATTTTATTCGGCAGGTTGCAAAGAAAAATTAGAAGAAACCCTCACTCGTTTTCCAAAAGCGATTAAACAAGAATCAATTCAGACTCTTTATGACACGTTAATTTCTTACCAAAATAAGTTAAGTTCACAAAGTTCACCTAAGTGCACAAGTTTTCTGAAAGTAAAAAAATTAATTATCCATTAGAACAGTCCAATCTCAATTATTCTATTTTTCTCTTTTTTCTTCATAAAATCATAAAATTTATATAGTTTCTTTCCAATAAGGTTATAAAATCGTAGCAGTAAGGGAACCCTTCCAAGAAGAGAATACCCTAAGTTTACACATAAAAGAGGAAAATGCTAAAAATTTCAAAACCAAGAGTTGCAATTTACTCGCGAGTCTCGACAGAAGAGCAGGCAAAAGAAGGATTGAGTGTCGAAGCCCAAATTGATAAATGTAAAAGTTTCTGTGACGCCCGAGAATGGGAAATTTTCAAAGTTTACAAAGACGCAGGTTTTTCTGCAGGAACATTAAACCGTCCGGCATTAGAATTGCTTTTAAGAGACGCCAAAGAAAAAAAATTTGATATAATCCTTGTTTACAAAATTGACAGGTTTTCTAGAAAATTAAAAGATTTGATTACAATCCTTGAAGACCTTAAAACTAAAAACATAAACTTTACTTCTGTAACAGAACAAATTGACACGACTTCTGCAATGGGAGAAGCATTTTTTCAAATAATTGGGGTTTTTGCTCAATTAGAGCGGGGAATGGTTAAAGAAAGAGTTCAACTCTCTTTTGATAGAAAAATAAACTTAGGAGAAGCACTTTACCGCGCACCTTTCGGTTATACCTATCAAAATAAAAAATTAGTCAAACATCCAGAAAATGCAGAAAAAGTAAAAGAAATCTTTGAAATGTGGGCTGCAGGAGTAAATTATAAAGAAATTTGTCAAAAATTCAAAATTCCCAACTCAACATTATATCAAATAATAAAAAATCCAATTTACATCGGAAAAATAAAATACAAAGGCGATTTATTTAAAGCAAATCATCCCTCATTAATTGATGAAGAATTATTTAATAAAATAAATTTATCTAATCAAAATGAAAATTAATCTCCCTGTAGAATTAATCAATCAAGTTTTAGAAAGAGATAACTTTACCTGTCAAAAATGTGGTTTTAAAAACTTGAAAAAAGAAGGACTAGAAATTCATCATATAAATCCAAAAATTTTCAATGGGTTAAATGAAATTAAAAATTTAACAACACTCTGTTCTATCTGTCACAAATATGCCCCTGACAATGAAAAAGATTTTAAAAATTATTTATCTGAAAAAATAGACAGCAAACTACTTGAAACATTTCGGAAGTCAAATTATTCTATTTCCCAAAAAACAAAAACAGGAATGAACAATTCATTCAGAAATGGAAAACATATTACAAAACCTCCTTTCGGCTACAAACTTGTAAACAAACAACTTTTAATCGATTCAGAAAAATCAGAAAAAGTAAAAAATATTTTTGAGGAATTTCTAAGCTCAAATATTTCTTTAACTCAATTAGCAAAGAAAAACGGATTTACCACCAGCGGGATAATTAAATTATTAAAAAATACGACTTACATAGGGAAAGTTAAATTTGCAAATAAAGAAACGGACGGACAGCACGAGACGGCTATAAACAAACAGCTGTTTGAAAAAGTTCAGGAGAAAATAAAAAGTTAGAATAAATTATAAATTGAAGGTGTTTATGTTTTAAACGGC
>CAZFCT010000017.1:5332-9736 GCA_964517885.1 Candidatus Woesearchaeota archaeon | reverse complement strand
TCTCGCAAACACAGGCTTCTTTAGGCAAGCCACATTTTGGACATATTTCCATTATTTGTTTTTCCCAACTCCTAATTTATTTTCCTTAGTGTTGAGTGTTAATATTCTCGCGATTATCTTTTTAATTTCTTTTGCCTTCGAATTTCCAGATTTCGCAGCACTAGTTCTAGCTTTTACAAGTTCGAATTTCATTTCGTGCATTTTTTTATTTCTTTCTTCCATGTTCATTTTTTCTAAATCTTTGAATTTTATCGTCGCCATTTATTTTTTTCTCCTAACTTTAGTTTTCTTTTCTGGTTCAATTTTTGCAGTTGTATAATTTATTCTAATTTTTTCAATCATTTCGTCGTCTAATTTTAATTCATCTTTCTGAATTGCATAAGGTGAAAAAATACTTACTTTCACACCAATTGCTCCTGGTTTTGTGTATGCAACTGCTTGAGCTTTGTCGACGACTTTCGCGCTGTCTCCAACTTTTTTTAAATATCCTTGTTGGAATCTCCAAGATTTTGCTCTTGAACTAGGAAGTTTTCCTCCTAAAACAATTTCTGCTCCTTTTGCACCTGCTTGCATAATTCTTTGCAAACTTCTGTAAGCAATAACTTTAAATTTTAACGGACCCATTCTTTCAAGAGCCATTGCAATATCATCAGCTACAATCTGCGCGTCGAATTCTGGTTGTTTAATCTCGTCAATTTCAACTCTTGGGTTTTCAAGTTTAAACTTTGTTTTCAAAGTATGAGTCAATTCGTCAATCTTTTCTCCTTTTCTTCCAATAACTAATCCAGGTTTATTCGTAGATACAATTACTTTTTCTCCAACAGGCGTGTATTCAATTCTAACTTTACTAACTTTTCCTTTTCCTAAAATACTTTTAATATATTCCTTAATAGCAAATTCGTCTTTCTTAAATTTTACAACTGATTTTTCTTCCATTATTTTTTCTTCTCCTTAGATTTTTTATTTTTCAATTCATTTTTTTCAATTGCTTTAATGAAAATGTGTGTTCTTTTTCTTTTCCAAGCTCCAAATCTTCCTCGTGGTCTTGATGCTCTGTTTGGAATTGCTTCTGCAATAACCGGTTCTTCAATTCCGTTTACATTTGAGTTTGCTTTCAAATCTTTAAGTAATCTTATAAAAACTTCAACAGATTTTGTCATATATCTTCCTGACATCATTCCTTTTCCTTTCTGATGAGGAATTTCTCCAGTCATAGGAATTGCTCTTTTCAATTTTTCAACATCTTCCAAATCTGCAATCGCTTTATCAATTGTTTTCCCTCTAATAAACTTACAAATTGCAACTGATTTTTTCGTCGATAAATGTAAACTAACTCCATTAACAACTGCTTCATCTTTTTTCTCAATTTGTTTTTTTACAATTGTTTTTTTCTTTTCATCTTTAACTTCTGCAACTTTTTCTTGAACGTTATTATCTTCTTTAACTTCCTGTTTTTTTTCTTCTTTAATTTTCTCAACAGGAGCTTCAACTACTTTTTTCTTTTCTGCAATTTTCTGTTTCTCTAATGTTTTTGCTGTCCTTTGTTGTGCGTTATAATCTTTTTCTGTCATTATTTCTTTTTCTTAGCCTTAGAACCTTTTGTTGCTCCAAGTCCAGCTCCTCCGTGTTTAACTTTTGTTCTTGTCAAAGAAAATTCTCCCAATCTATGTCCTAACATTTCTTTCATTATTTCTATAGGGAAAAATTCCTTTCCACTATAAACACTAATTCTCATTCCAATCATTTGTGGAACAATTATCAAATGTCTTTTGTGAGTTTTAATTTGTTTATTTTTTTCAATTTTTTTATTTGCTCTGCTAATAAAATTTTCAAGTTCTTGGAATTGTCTTAAAACAGTTCTTCTCTGTCGTGACTTCAAATATTTCGCAAATTCTCTCACATCCAAAGTTTTCAACTCGTCAATTGTTTTTCCTCTAAATGTGAATGCTTTTTTTGTTGATTCTGTTATCATCTTTTCTTCCTTCCTGTTCTTGATGGTCTGATTAATCCAACTTTTGCTCCAGCAGGTGCATTTCTCTTTGCAATCTTTGATTTGATTCTTTTTCCTCTACCCGAACCAAACGGATGATCAATCGCGTTGAACTTCAAAGCAGATGTTCTCGGCCATAATTTATTTCTTGCTTTCTTAATATAAAAATTCTTACCTGCTTTAACTAATGGCTTGTCTAATCTTCCAGCGCCAGCGATTGTTCCAATAATTGCTCTACAATTTGGATTGAATTCTTTTTCTTTTTTCGACGGCATTAATACAAATATTTTTTCTCCGATAATTCTGCTGACTGTTGCTGAACTTCCTGCAGTTTTTATAAACATTCCACCGTCGCCAGGTCGTGATTCAATATCATAAATAAAAGTTTTTACTGGAATATTTTTTAATCTCAAAATATTTCCGTCCTTAACTTCATTGTCGAATGAAATTTTCATTCCTTCAAACATTCCTTTACAAGCTGGAATATAAAACATTTCTTCTCCGACTTTAATTTTTGCTAAAGGCGCTGAGTGTCCTGCAGAGTGGAATAATTTTACAACTGTTCCTTCACCGACGAGGTTTCTTGCATATTGCAATTTGTATCTGAAAGCGTTTCTTCTAACTCTGTAAGAAAAACTTCCGTGTCCTCGTGCTTGTTGAATTATTGTTTTACCCATTTTATATTTCTAATTTTGTTTCTATTGTTTTAATTTTTGGATTTTCATTTAAAATTTTTCTGTAATCTTTTGTAACTTCTGTTAAAAAATCATTTCCCCCGCAGAAATGGGTGTTATCTAAGTCTTCATTGTTCATTACAACTATAAATTCTTCATCTCGATAAACAACATATTCTATTGATTTTTTTATTCTTTCTGCAGTTATTCTATATTCTGTCATTATATTATTCCTAATTTCGTTGCTATGTCGATAGCAGGAAATTCTTTTTTTAATTTAACATGAATCTGTTTTTTGTTTCCATTAATTTTTGTGTTCATTCCTTCTACTTTAACTTTGAATAAATCTTCAATTTCATTTTTTATTTCTGTTTTATTATTTTTCTTTTCGGTTTCAAATGTCAATGTATTTTGCAATTCAATCATCATTACTGCTTTTTCTGTTACAACTGGTTTGAGATTCATTTTAATCTTTCTCCCAAATTTTTAATTGCTTCTTCAGTATAAACAACTAATCTTCCTGCTCCACCATTCGCCAAATCAGTTACATTCAATCCTTTTGCTCCTTGAACTTCCACAGCGTTTGTTTTCAATTTTTCTTTTTCACCGACAACAAGAAGAACTCCTGCGTTCGATTTGTATTTTCTTCCTCTTAATTTTCCAATTCCGCTTCTTATTGATTTTTTCTTAATTGCTATTTCAAATAAATCTTTTCCTAAAATATTTTTCAAAGAGGAAATTAATTCTTTTGTTTTTAATGAAGTTATTTTTGATTCAACAACAAATGGAAGTCCAGTAATTTTTTTATCTTTTAATCTTTCATATTTTTCTGCAACAAGTTTTTCATTTGTCGTCGCACTTAACGCAGATTTTATTGCAACTAACATTTCTTTTTTGTTTATTCTTTTTGTATTAATCATAGAAATAATTTTTGGAGGGTGTGCTTTTCTTCCGCCTCTTGCTCCAGGAATTTCTGCCCCTTCCCAATTAAATTGACTTCCTCTTCTTGACATAATCTTTCTAGGAACTCTTGAAATACCTTTTCCTTGTGTTGTCTTCCAAACTTTTCTCGTGTGTTGAAGTTTTCCTCTTGCTGCATATTGTCCAGCAATTGGCGACGGTGCATAAGGTTGTTTAACCTTCTCAGTTTCCAAAACTTTTGCAATAATATCCTTTCTAACTTTTTCTGAAAATGCTTTCGGCAAATCAATGCTTCCTTTTTCTTTTCCGTTAATATCTAAAATTTTTGTTTTCATTTGAAATTTCCTCCGTTTCGAATGAATGAAAATAATTTATTATTTGCTTTCATCTTATTTCTAAAACCTCATAATTTTTCTTTTTCTGTTTTTTAGTTTCTCTCAATGGAGCAGTAATTAATAATTGTCTCTTTTCAGGGCCTTGAACACTTCCAGCGACGATAACATAATCTGTTTTAATATCTCCAAAATTTTTTATTCCTTTAAACTTTTCTTTTCCAATTTCTAAAATTTTATGATTATAAGTTACTCTTGTAAACATTCCTAATTGTCCAGCCATTGGAACTCTAAAACTTACTCTCGAAGGATGGAATGAACCTATTGCGCCAACTTTTCTCTGTCCTTTTTCTGATTTATGAAATCTTAATGTAACTCCAAATCTTTTTACAGGCCCTTGAAAACCTTTCCCTCTTGTAAGTCCTCTCAAATCAGCAAGCTGTCCTTTTTCAAAAATATTTGCAACAGAAATTTCTTTTCCTAAATT
>CAZFCT010000017.1:0-5232 GCA_964517885.1 Candidatus Woesearchaeota archaeon | reverse complement strand
GTTTTTATAAAATCTCACAGAAAATATTTTCATTGTAGGACATTCTAAAATTGTAACAGGAATCACGATTTTCTTTCCTTTTGTCATTGAATCTGGAGTATCGTCTTTTACAAACGCAGAAGCCATTCCTGCTTTGTAACAAATAAATCCTTTAAGTTTAGAATTAGATTTTATTGCTTTCCAGTTTGGACTAGGCAAAACTTTTTTTGCCCTTTTTCTGGGCCAATACTGTAAACTTCCTTTTCTCGGTGAACTTAATGACATTTGTTATATTTCTCAATAGCGGATTCATTTTATTACCCTGGATAAAATATTTAGAAAAAGTGTGTTTATAAACTTTCTTACACTTCAAAATCTACAACTTCATTAATTTCTTTATCATCAATCATTCCTCTTCTGACAACTTTTCCTTTTCTAAGAGATTTCTCTCGAACAATTGCAAAATCTTTTTCCTTTTTTATGCTTTCAGGAATTACAATTGATTCAATAATAAAATCATGGAAAATTTCTGCGTTCTTGAAATCAGATTCCCAAATAATTTCTTTGATTATCTTTTCATCATTAGTAATTAATTTACAAAAATCTGGTTTTGGCGCCTCATCTTTATTTTTCGGTTTAGCGGATTTTGGAGCCTTCGCTTTTATTTTTAAAATATCTCCTTTTCCAGAATCAAAACTCAACGCAAAAAAAACTTTCGGAAATTTTTCAATTAAATTAACAATCTCATTCCCACTCATTTCTTTATTAATAACATATTGTTTAACACCCATAAATTGTTTTTTACTTTGGTAATCAATTTCATTTCCCAAATCCGCAGTAGAAACCAAAACTCCTGAAATTTTTGTTTTTTCATTTCCCAATTTTTCTGCAACTATTTTAACAAACTCATTTGCAAATTCAGAAGTGGTTGAAATAGTGTATTTATCTTTAACTTTTTTTATTTTAATCATTGCTCTATTTTTGAATTCCCCACGACTAAATTTCTGAAACTGAGCATGCGTTTCATCATCTATTTTTTTATCAAAAACTCTTTTTATAAAATTCATAAAATCTTTTGCCAACTTCTGCTTATAAATTTTTCTTTACTTTCTTATCCAATTAACAAATTCAAAATTTATTCGCAAACCTTTATAAATTTCTAAACACTATTTTTTTAATGATAAAAGAGGGTGAAAACGATTTTAAAAAAATTTTTATTGGATTAATTCTTATCGGATTAATTGTTTTACTTTTTTTAATCTTAAAACCAATCTTACTTTCAATTCTCTTAGGAATAATCTTTGCGTTTATTTTCTTTCCAATTTATTCTTGGATTCACAAAAAAACAAAATCAAAAAATCTTTCTGCATTCCTAATCTGTGCACTTTTGATTTCTATAATTGTAGTTCCAATCATTCTTCTTTTTCCTTATCTTATTGAACAATTAGTTAATTCATATACTTCATTTAAACAGATTGATATAATCACCCCAATAAAATTATTATTTCCAAATCTTTTAACAAATGATTTTCTTTTAGTTATGATAGAAGATACAATTGAATCCACGACAAGTAATTTCATTAATTCTTTTTTGAATTCATTAACAATAGACAACATAATGTCTTTCGCATTTCAAATATTAGTGTTTTTCTTTACACTCTTTTTTACATTAAGAGACAATGAAGAACTAAATAGTTACATAAAAAGTTTACTTCCTTTTTCTAAAGAGGTACAAAATAAATTATATAAATCTTCCAAAGAAATAACTGCATCAATTTTATACGGACAAGTTATTATCGGATTAATACAAGGAGCTTCTTTAGGAATCGGTCTTTTCATCTTTTCCGTGCCTAATGCAATTCTTTTAACAATTGTCGCTATTCTTGCTGGGATTTTACCAATAATTGGGACAGCGTTAGTTTGGGTTCCTGTATTAATTTATTTACTTGTCGCTGGAAATGTTGGAGCAACATTCGGAATTTTAATCTTTGGATTATTCTCTTCAAGCATAGACAATATTTTGCGCCCATTATTCCTTTCAAAAAAAGAAACACTTAGTCCCTCTCTTGCAATGATTGGAGTAATTGGGGGCTGGATGTTCTTTGGAGTCCTCGGGATTATTTTGGGCCCTCTAATAATTGCATATTTTTTAATAATTATAGAATCATACCGAAAAAAAAATTTGCCTGGGTTTATAATTAAAGACAAAAAATAATTAATATGGAATTAAAAGTAAAAATTTTAAATTGGTCTGCAGGAATTCCCGTCGCAATGTTGAACGAATCCACTGCAAATTTAATTGGTGTAAAAACTAATGGACGGATTTCTGTTAAAACTATTTCTAAAGACCCAAAATATGTTTCTACAATTGTAGACATAGCAAAAACTCTTGTTGGAAAAAAACAAATTGCGGTTTCTACTGAACTTAAAGAAAGATTATCTTTAAAGAACGGACAGAAAGTTGATATAGATTTATCTGTTAATCCAAAAAGTTTATCTTTTATAAAAAATAAAATGAACGGCAAACGACTTTCTCAAAAAGAGATAACTGAAATAATTTTTGATATAACAAGAAATTCTTTTTCCGACGCTGAGATTGCACTTTTTATTTCTGCGATGTATGATAAGGGGATGAACATGCAGGAAACAATTTATTTGATAAATGCAATTTTAAATTCGGGACAAAGATTAAAATGGAATGGAAAATTTATTGCAGATAAACATTCTATTGGTGGAATTCCTGGAAACAGAACTACTCCTCTCGTTGTTGCAATTTGTGCTGCAGGTGGTTTGATTATGCCCAAATCTTCTTCAAGAGCAATTACAACTGCTGCAGGAACTGCTGATGTTATTGAAACGATTGCAAAAGTAGAATTCTCAATGAAAGAATTAAAAAAAATTGTAAAAAAAACTGGGGCTTGTTTAATCTGGGGCGGTTCCCTTGAAATTGTTCCTGCCGACGAGAAAATTATCACAATTGAAAAAATGTTAAAGATAGATCCAGAATCACAACTTCTCGCTTCAATAATGTCAAAAAAATTAGCTCTCGGAGCAAACTACATTTTAATTGATATTCCTTACGGAAAAACTGCAAAAGTAGATAAGAAAAAAGGAGAAGAATTAAAAAAGAAATTTGAATATCTAGGAAAATATTTTAAGAAAAAAATTCAAGTAGTATTAACCAAAGGAGATGAACCAATAGGAAATGGAGTTGGTCCTGTCTTAGAAATTTTTGATATTTTAAAAATTTTAAAACGTTCAGAAAATCGTGCACTTGATTTAGAAAAAAAATCTGTATTTTTATCTGGAAAACTTTTTGAATTAACTGGAAAAGCAGAAAAAGGAAAAGGAGAAAAAATGGCTTTAGAAATTTTAAATTCTGGAAAGGCATTAAAAAAATTTAGTGAAATAATAAAAGCACAAGGAGGAACAGTCGACCACTTAAAACCAGCTAAATTTAAAAAAAATATCCTTGCAAGTAAAAATAGTACAATTAAAGAAATTGATAATAAAAAAATTAATTCTCTCGCACGAATTGCAGGCTCACCTTTAGACAAAGCTGCCGGATTATATTTATACAAACACGTCGGAGAAAAAATAAAAAAAGGTGAAAAAATTTTAACAATTTATTCAGAATCTAAACCTCGATTAAAAGAATCATTACGTTTTTTTTATTCACAAAAACCGATAAAATTTTGACACTAATTTTTTAAACTTGGTATTTCTCTTTTGAATATGGCAGAAGCATTTTACAGAAGAAAACTTGTTGAATATATAAAAAGAAATTTAAAAAAAGGTTATCCTATAGAAACTCTTAAAATCGCTTTGATAAATCAAAATTATTCTCGCCCCACAATTGAAGAAGCAATTATTGAAGCAACAAATGAACTGGCTTCAGAAGCGCCGACATTAAAAGAAAAACCAAAAATTGAACATCAGATTATTTTTGATGAACCTTTTGTAGAGAAAAAATCTTTTTTTAAAAAATTATTTTCGCTCTTTAAGAAAAATTAATCACAAAACATAAAAAGTCATTTTTATTAAAGAAATTAAGCCTCCGTGGCACAATGGTACTGCACCGGTCTTGAGTAAGGATAAAACCTTCCAATTGTTCGTCAAGGTTTTGTCAAACAAGAGAACCGGGCCTTTACGGCTTCCAGGTTCGATTCCTGGCGGGGGCGTATTCATTTCACTTCGCGAAATGATTTATTTTTTATCCAGGAAGAGAATCGTAAAGGTTCGACGAGCGTATAAATTTTGCTTTTAACAAAATATTCTGTGGAAATTATTTACAAAAAAATGCTTAAAATACTTTTTGATTAATTTAATTAAAATAAGAAATCTTATCTCTTAATTCTAGTAGTTGTTGTTACTGAAGTTCCTCGAGGCAATGTTGTTGTTCTCCTTCTTCTTTTTATTTTTGGTTTTCTCTTTGGAGTCGGAGATTTTCTACGTTTTCTACGAACTGGATTTTTTCCCTTTGCTCCTCTAGGTCCTCGTGGACCTTGAATTGTTTTGACCTTTCCAGGAATAAGTAGGCCCAATATTAATAATACAAAACCAATAATTAGAGAAGCATATGCCCAACCTACAGAAACAGTTATGCTAGCAGATGAAGTTCGTACATCACTTCCAGAAGTTGTATCTACCTCAATTTGTTGTGCTGGTACAAAAAATAAGAATCCCCCCAAAATTAAGAAGATTACACCAAAGACGATAAGAGTTATTTTCATTTTATGTTTAAGATTTTTTTACTGTGTGTGCTATTAATGCAACTATAAATAATACCACAAAAATAATTGCTAACCATTTTGCGATTGTAAATGAAACTCCAGAGATAAGTCCAAAACCAAGTGTTCCAGAAATAAGAGCTACAACTAAAAATATTATTGCCCAAAACAACCACCTTGATAAACCTCTCTTTTCCATTTTCTAAATATCTAAAACAATTATAGTATATATGTCTTTTGATGTATATATCAAAGCATATATTATTTATTTTTCAAAAAATTTTAAAACTCTGTCGTCGGGAGAAAGCAAATAAATATGGTCTCCGAGAAATCTTAATCCTCGATAAACTTTTTGATACAATTCTCTATTTGCTTTATCTTTGTAAAATTTCCAATAATGCGTCGGTTTAATTTTGTTCAAAATTTTCCAAAACGCTTCTTTAACATTCGGATTTGGATACTTTGTAAAAACAATACTATTACATTGTTCTCCAGGAAAATCAACTCCTCTTGAAACTCTCGT
>CAZFCT010000016.1:5622-10761 GCA_964517885.1 Candidatus Woesearchaeota archaeon | reverse complement strand
TTTTTTATAGTAATGTTTTATTTTATTTTACGAAGGAAAAAATTTGTTGGTTCAGATAAAAAATCAAGAGTTAAAGAAGATTTAAATTTTAATTAGATATTTTTATAAATGTTTTAATCTTATTTTTGTTATGAATAAAAGAGGTTTATCCACGATTATAATTGTCTTAATTCTTGTAGGTTTATCTTTAGTTGCTGTCGGTATAATCTGGGGGGTTGTGGCTGATTTATTGAGAACTAGTGGTGAACAAAGTACTTCTCAATTTGGTTCTCTTTTTTTAGATTTGAGAATATTAAATGTTAAAATTCTTAGTGATGAAGTTTCTGTTACTGTTCAAAGAAATGTGGGGGAAGGTGATTTAGAAGGAATTGTTTTTTTATTTTCTACTGGAGAAATATTTGAATCTGTAAAAAAGGAAACTGATTTAGATGTATTTGAAACAAATATTTTTTCTTTTAATCTTGAAAAAATTGATGATATTACTTTGATTAAAGAAGTTTCTATTGCGCCTGTTGTTAGTGGTGGTGCTGAAAAAGATATAATTGATACTTATAAACTTGGTGGAGTGAATTTAATTTCTGAAGAAACTTTTGATTGTTCTGTTACAGGTTGTGAAGGGGATTGGATTTGTCAGAATAAAATTTGTGTTCCTCCAACTTTACCTTCTGGATGTACTTTAGATTCAGATTGTCCTGACTTTTATGAATGTTCATCAAGTAATATCTGTGTTTGTGCAGCAACATGTTCTGATTTAGGATATTCTTGTGGAATGCAAAGTATTTGTGGGCAATCAGTGAATTGTGGGACTTGTG
The DNA here is from genome assembly GCA_964517885.1 of Candidatus Woesearchaeota archaeon. Lineage (GTDB taxonomy): Archaea > Nanobdellota > Nanobdellia > Pacearchaeales > GW2011-AR1 > RBG-13-33-26. The sequence goes on along the minus strand of CAZFCT010000016.1, from coordinate 9,949 downwards.
CTTCTGGAAAAGAATGTATTTCTGCAGTTTGTGAAGATATTCCTGAAGAAGAAGAGGAGGAAGAAGGAGAAGCAGATTGTTCTATAACTGGTTGTCCAGAGGGTTGGACTTGTGAATCAAATGGGGAATGTGTTCCGCCAACTTTACCTTCTGAATGTACATCTCCTGGAGATTGCCCTCCTTTATATGATTGTATTGGTAATGAATGTATTTGTGCAGCAACTTGTTCTGATTTAGGATATTCTTGTGGAATGCAAAATGTTTGTGGGCAATCAGTGAATTGTGGAACTTGTCCTTCTGGACAATATTGTAGTGCAGCAACTTGTATACAAGATGTAATTATTAATTCAGGAACTGTTGGAGAAGTTTTTCCAAGTTCAGCTAAACTTTATTTTTCAAGTTCGGATTTACCTAATCGCGCTTCCTTATCGTTATTTGGGAAATATATTAATTTTAGTGGGGTTAGTGGATGTAGACAGATAACTTATCATGGTTTTATTGGTTCTCCATATAATATTAATTATCTGGAATTTGATTCTATTGCTCCTGAATTACAGACAGGAATGGCTTATTCAGTTTGGAATAAAACAGAGTGTGGTTCTTAATTTTTAGAATTATTTTGTTTTCTTATTATTTAATTCTCCATTTATTTTTTGAACATTCAGAATCAAAGTAAATTTGTCTTTTATTTTGTGTCTTGGTCTTCATTAACCTTCTTTGCTTCTTCTCTTTTTTTTATCCATTCAGAATTTGTTGGACATTCAGGATTGAAGCAAAATTCCCAAGGACGTTTTCCTTTTGATAATCTCATTAAAATTGGGAAACCACATTCTTCACAAATTTTTCCTGTTTTTTTTATAATTCCATTTGGAGGAAGTGAATAAGTATTTTTACATTCGGGGTATTTATCACACGCAACAAAATATCTCCTAGTTTTTTTAGAATACCTAATTGTTAGCATTCCTTTTTGACATTTCGGACAAACATTTAATTTATTTTCTTCTTTTTGTTTTTCCCAAATTTTTGTTTGTGCATCAACAAGTTCTGTTCCAATTTTTAATTTATTTTTTTCAAAATCTTTTGAAATATTTGTAATTGTTTCTTTTGCTTCGTCAATAATTTTTTTCTCTTTTTCTTCAAAATTCTTTTTTGATTCTTGAATTGAATTCATTTGTTTTTCAAATTTTCTAGTTAGTTCTTCTTCGATAATTATTGGAGAATATTTTTCAAGAGTTTCTATTAAAGAAATTCCTAAGGGCGTTGCTTCAATACTTTTTTCTTTTATATAACCTCTGTCGTAGAGTGTTTCAATTATTGATGCTCTTGTTGCTTTTGTTCCTAAATTTTTCTTTTCAAGTTCTGAAACTATCGACGCTGGAGAATATCTTCGTGGTGGTTGTGTTTCTTTTTCTTCTGTTTTTAAGTTTGTTATTTTTACTTCGCCGTTTATATCTGGAAGTTCAGTTTCTTTTATTTTATAAGGATAAATTTCTAGCCATGCTTTTTTTCTAACTTCACTTCCTTTTGTAGAAAATTTTAAGTTATCGATTTCTGCTGTTATTTTTTTATTATCGATGATTGCGTTTTCACAAAATAAACATAAAAATCTTCTTGCAATTAAATTGTAAATTTTTTCATCTTCACCAGATAAATTTTCTATTTCTCCGGTGGGATATATTGAGGGGTGAGCAGAATCTGTTTTTTTTCCTTCTATTGGTTTTTCTTTTAAAATTAATTTTTCTGCTTTGAAATTCTTTGCTAATTTTTTTAATATTTCTTTGTAATTAATTGAATCTGGTAATTTTTGTGAGGAGGTTCTTGGATAAGATATTAATCCTGCTAAATAAAGAGATTGTGCGATTTGTAATGTTCTTGAGGGAGTTATTCCATAAAGACGATACGTTTCCATTTGTAATCCTGTTAGGTTAAACGGAACATTTGGAGGGAGGTTTTCTTCTTTTTTTTCTGTTTTTGCATTTGCAGTTTTTCCTACGAGATTTTCAAATTTTGTAAATTCTTTTTTGTCAAAGATATCTTTATTATATTTTAATTCAACTTCATCTTTGTTATCATCAACTTTTATAAAAATCTGCCAATATTTTTGTGATTTGAATTCTTGGATTTTCTTTTCTTTGTTTACAATTAAATTTAATGCTGGGCCTTGAACTCGTCCAATTGACATTATTTTGAATCTTCCTGTTTCTTTAATCGCAGCCATTAATGCTCTTGATAAATTTATACCATAAAACCAATCGAGATAGTGTCTGGTTTCTCCTGCGATTGCTTGTCCCCAATCTATTGTTTTTGATTTTGATTCATATGCTAAGTTTAGTTCTGGTTTTGTTAATGTAGAGAATTTCATTCTGTTTGCGTCTTTTTGGTTACAGATAAATCTCACGACGTTAAAACCGATTACTTCTCCTTCTATATCATAATCTGTTGCGACTGTTATTTCACCAGCGTCTTTTGCTAATTTTAGTAAGTTGTCATAATATCTTTTTGTGAAATCTTTTTTTCTAACTAAAAAATTTGGAACCCAGTTTATGTCAAAAGTAGGAATTTGCGTTCCTTTTTCTTTTTGAGTTAATGTAAAAAGATGTCCAACAGCACATGCGACGATTATTTTTTTTCCGTCTCTTTCTACTTCATAATATGGAACATTACGCGAATTTTCTTTTTTTGATTTTCCTAAAGCATCAGCAATTTTCATTGCAGCTTGTGGTTTTTCTGTTATGACTAATTCATATCCATTTTTTTTAAGAGAAATTTTCGGAGGTTTGTAATCTATTTTTTTCGAAGAAATTTTCTTTGTAACTTTTTTAGGATATTTTTTTGTTTTCTTTTTTACAACTCTTTTCTTTCTTTCTTTTGGAATATTTGGTAATTCAACATCTAGTGGTTTTTTATACACTTTTTCTACTGTAATTTTTGCATCACTTGGATCCAAAGGAAAAAAGTTTTCTGCTAGTTTTTGCTCCTTTGTCTTTTGTGGTTTTTTTCTCATAAATATTGATATTCAAAGAACTATTTATAGGTTTTTAGGTAGATTATAAATTACATAAATGTTTAAAATAATTAAAATTTTCTTTTTCTTATGGAATCACCTAATTTAAGTACATATCTAAGTACATATGACTTTCTAACAAATACTTCGAACGCATTGCTTTTGCAATTCAAGAAACCTTTAATTTTAGATTTGTCAATCCCAGAGCCATATGAAGTTGGTTATCTTGTTGCAATTTCTAATCGAATTATGAATGGTGAAGAAATAAATCCAGAGTCTGTAACATGTATAACTTCTAATCCAAAATATAATTCTAAACAATATTTAAAAAAAGATAGCCTTTCTAAAATTTCCCCCAGAGTTTCGGAAGGACTCCTTGGAATATTAAAAGATTCTAGAGATGAAGATTCTTTTTTATGTAATCATATGTTGTTAAACCAACATTTATTTTCTAGTGATTTTTTTTATGGAAAAGGAAATTGGTTTAGATTTAGAGATGGAATGAGAGAACAAACTGAAACAGAAGTTAGAAGATATTTTAATCAAGAAGAATTATCTGACTTTGAAAAAATTGGAGAATTGTTTCAACCTTATATAGAAAGAGTTGGCGCGTTTCATCCTTGTAAGGGTTAGATTTCAAAAATTTTTTCTTTCCGTGCAACATTGATTACTCTTGTTTTTCCTATTTTTTCTTCTGTTCCGCCAGCTTCGTGAATGTGTCCAAAAATTGCGAAATCTGGTTGATATTTTTCTATTGCATTTCTAATGCTTTTACTTCCTTCAAATCCTGTTATTTCTGATTTTGTTCCTTGGGGGTGCATATGTGTTACTAAAATTTTTTTCTCTGAATTTTTTATTTTATCGTGCGCTTTACCGATGGCTTTTTTGAAATCTTTTTCTGACATTGCGTCGTTTCCGAAATCTGCTCCGCCTGCTCCGAAAATTCCTACGTCGTTGAAAGTCATACTATAACTGTGAATATTTTTTGTGTCTGGATACATTTCAGAAAGAAAATCTGTTGTGGCTATTCCCTCGTGATTTCCGTGAATTAATAAAATTTTTTTCTTTGCTTTTACAAAAGGACCGATTAAATTTTTAGTTGATTGTTCTGCAAAAGTTAAATCTCCTGCGAGAATTACTAAATCAACATTCTCTTTTACTGCTTTTTCTGCGAGTTTTTTTACTAAACCTGTGTCGCCGTGAATATCACTTACTGCGAGAATTTTTGTTTTCTTTTCCATAATAATTAAAGAAACTTTCTATTAATAAATTTTCATTTTTCATTTAAACCTTGTATAAATTATGTTGAAATATACTATACTT
>CAZFCT010000016.1:0-5522 GCA_964517885.1 Candidatus Woesearchaeota archaeon | reverse complement strand
TTTAAAAGGAAACCGTTGTCTTGAATATATACTTTGGAGTAACCAATGGAACTTGTAAGTGTAGAAAATAAAATGAAAGATAACTTTGATATCTTTTTTCGAAGAAAACCAGCTTTGATGTTGGTATCTTTGAAGAAAAATACAAGGATGAGATACGGAAGTATTTTGGCTAAAGAAGTAGATTGTACTTATAGCCACGCAGTAAAAATACTGCAAACTTTGGAAGAATTGAAGTTAGTTGCTTTTGAAAAAAAGGGGCGGATTAAGGTGATACAACTAACTAAGAAAGGCAGAGAAGTTGCTGACGCAATAGAAAATATTCAGCGATTGATTAAGTAATTCTGTTTAGCCCCGTATTTGTAATTTAACTAATTAGAAATTTCTAAAATTTTATATATTTCTTTATTTTTTTTTATGGTTTTACAATATAAACTAAAATCAGAAAATAAATGGAAAAAATATCCTGGAAAAGATAAACTAGAATTTCCTGTTTCGAAATACGATTTTAGATTGTTGAATGAAGCGAAGACAAAAGTTCTTGTTGAGAGAACTAATTATGGAAATGTTATGAAACGATTTAGACAAATTGAATTTTTCAAAAGAAAATAATTTTGTTCATGGCCCCGAAGGGATTTGAACCCTCGACACCCAGATTTCTCCTAAAATTTTAAGAGTCTGGTGCTCTAACCAGGCTGAGCTACGGAGCCATAATTTTTATTAGAAATATTTATTTATAATTTTATCTATATCCTCTTTAAGCAAACTAACTTGCATTATTTTTTAATTAATTTTGTGTCTATTCTGTCTATAATAACTTCTCCTAAAAATGCGAACGGAATTGCAATAATCGCTGCAAATAAAATTACTTTTGGAGTGATTGATTCTCCGACTGAAAAAGAGAATGCAATTAAATCTTCAATAATTCCAAGAATAACTCCAAAAATTAAAAATTCTAAGAACACTTCGATTTTTTTGTATTTTTTATTTAATCTAAATAATTTTATAAAATCTATTCTATCAACTACACATTCTCCTAAAAATGCGAACGGAATTGTTATAAGAAGAAGAATCCAAAGAATCTGTAAATTAATCTGTTCATTTGTTAAAATTTTTATTAATATGATGTCTTCTGTAATTCCCAAAATAATTCCTCCAATTAAAAATTCTAAAAATACAATCGCTCTTTTATTCATTTTAATAACCTTTATTGAACTATAATTCAAATTTATTATCTCTGTTAATTAGCGATATTCTCGCCAAGTATAACCACACTTTGTGCATTTGAAAAATCTTGTTTCTGCCTCGTCGCCAGCTCGCGTTTGAACTGACCAGAAATATGCTTTTTCGTTTTCGCATTTTTTACATTTACTTGCAACTACAGGAAAAGTTTCAAAATCTTTTTTTATTACTTCAATTTCTTCTTTTTTATCTTCTATTTTTTCAGATGAAACTATTTTTGATTTTCCTTTTAGAGTATAATTACATCTTGGACAAACTAAATTTTTTTTCTTTTCAACGAGAACTGAACCGCATTTTGGACAAAATTCCATTTTACCTTTTTTAAGTTTACTTTACTTTATTTAAAAACTTTTCTTAATTTTCTCGACAGAATCCTCTTTCTGAATCTGGACGGATACCTTCGAAAAATATTAATTTTGCCCAACCAAACCAGGGCGTTACTCTAAAAATTGCTTTTCCAACTAATTGTTCTTCTGTAATTTCTCTTTCGTCAACTTGTCCTGCATTATTTCCAGAAGTTAGAAAACCATTATTATTATCTCCAATTGTAGAAAATATTTTTTCCCCGTCTTTCTTTTGGATTTGGATTATTCTATGAATTATTGGAGTTCCTTTTCTTCCTGAATTAAATAAAATTATATCTCCTACTTTTAATTTTTCGGGGTTTGCTCTTATGATAAATAAAATATCTCCTTTGCTGAATCCTCCATTTAAATTAAATTCTTTAAACTGCTCTTTTGTTATTTCAAATTCTTCATATTTTTCTTTATGTCGTTCAAACCATTTGTCAAAGTTGGAAAAAACATTTGCTGAATGATACATGCTGCACGATTCCACAATTGCGAGAGGCATAGAAGTTCCTGTTACTACTCCTAAACCGGGGAGAAAAATAAATTTTATAAAAATAAATAAAAAAATTATTGAGAATAACCATCCCTTGAAACTATTATCTTCCCAGAGTAAATGCCAAAATTTTTGAAAATTATTTTTCTCTTTTTTCATTTTAATTAATAGAAGAAAGTGTTTTTAAAATGTATGATAGGAAGAATTAAAAATCTTTGATTCTTGATTTATTTATGAAAAGAGTTGGACCGATTACATTTTTGATGATTAAACATCACGAAAAAATAAATAAAATTCTTCTTGATTTTGAAAAAGTTTCTGATAAGGATTTTTCTGAACTTAGTCGGCTTTTTGAAAAGTTTCGAAAAAAAGTTGATTTGCATTTTTTTATTGAGGAGTTAAATATTTTTCCAGTTTCAGATAGTAAAAATCAGAGGGAACTTTTAAGATTGAAGAATTTGGTTAAAGATCATCGGGATTTAAGAAATGTTGTTAGAGGAATGGAAAATGAAATTTCTGAGGGTAGAAAACCGAAAACAAATATTTTGAGAGAACTTTTATATGCGCACGAAGAAAGGGAAGTTGATGGATTTTATCCTCTTCTCGACGAGAGACTTCCTGAATCTGCAAAGAAAAAGATTGTTCAAGAAATTAATGAAAATAAATTCTAGTATAGAAATATTTAAATAGTATACTTTTAAAATATATACATAGATGTGTATACAAAAAATATACACCTCCTTTCAACCAACCAGCCGCATTTGTGTTTACGCATTTGCGGTTCATAATAAAAAATAAAATGACAATGGATATTTTTGATAATATTATATTATGCAGAAAATGCGGAACTAAAATGCAGAAGGCGAAAATTTTGAAAAATGGTTTTGAGTTTCGAGCAATGATTTGTCCAAAGTGTAAAGAAAAAATAATTCACCCTTTTGACGAAGCAGAATTTAATAAATTTAATAATTTAAAAAATAAAGAGTTTCATGTTAAAATGAGATTAGTTGGAAATAGTTACGCTGTTTCAATTCCAAAGGAAATCGTTTTATTTATGAGAGAGCAAGAGAAAATTATGAATGATATGGTAAAATTATGTTTTGAAGATTTTGGAAAGTTAAGTTTAAATTTTGGGGAAGGTTTAAATAAAATAGATAGGAGAAATCTTAAATGAAAGAAAAACAAATTCAATTGAAAGTTGTGGAAGCGTTGCAAGATGACGCGTATAAAGGAATTGCAAGAATTGATTCTGAAATTATGAGAGAACTTGGAGTGAAGAGAGGAGACGTTATTTTAATCAAGGGAAATCGTGAAACAATTGCAATTGTAGATAGAGCTTATCCTGCTGATGTCGGTGCTGGAATAATTCGTATCGACGGTATTTTGAGAAGAAACGCGAAGACAGGAATTGGTGATATGGTTAATGTTACAAAAGCAGAAATTAGAGAAGCAAAAAAAGTTGTGATTGCTCCTGCACAGAAAGGAATTATGGTTCAAGCAGATCCTGAAAATTTGCGAAAAGGTCTTTTAGGGAGAGCAGTTTTGAAAGGAGATATTGTTGTTTTGGGCGGAGTTCAAAGAAGGAAAGATATAATGTCAGAAGAGTTTGGAGATTTAGATGATATTTTTGGGAACTTAGGTGATATTTTTGGAGGAATGGGTTTAGGAAATTTTGGAGGCGGGATTACTCAACTTAAATTTTTAATTGTTTCAACAAATCCTGCACAACCTTGTTATATTTCTGAGAACACAGAAGTTTCATTAAGTTCAAAAGCAGTGGAACTCAGCGACGAGAAAATTCCTGAAATTACTTATGAAGATATTGGTGGTTTAACTGGAGAGATTAAAAAAATTCGTGAACTTGTTGAAATTCCTTTGAAACATCCTGAAATTTTTGAGAGATTAGGTATTGAACCTCCTAAAGGAATTTTATTACACGGGCCACCTGGAACTGGTAAAACACTTTTAGCGAAAGCAGTTGCAAATGAATCTGATGCTAATTTTATTTTATTAAATGGTCCTGAAATTATGTCAAAGTTTTATGGTGAGTCAGAGAAAAAAATTAGAGATATTTTTGAAGAAGCTGAGAAAACTGCCCCCGCAATTATTTTTATAGACGAGATTGATGCTATTGCTCCGAAGAGAGAAGATGTTCAGGGAGAAGTTGAGAGACGTGTTGTTTCTCAATTATTGACAATGATGGATGGTTTGAAATCTCGTGGTAAGGTTGTTGTGATTGGTGCGACGAATCGTCCGAATGCAATTGATGAAGCGTTGAGACGTCCCGGAAGATTTGATAGAGAATTGGAAATTTCTGTTCCTGGAAAAGAAGGAAGATTACAAGTTTTGAAAATTCATACTCGAAGTATGCCGAGAGATAAAAAAGTAAATTTAGATGAAATTGCTGGGTTGACTCACGGATTTGTTGGTGCTGATTTAGAGGCGTTGACAAAAGAAGCTGCAATTAATGTTCTTAGGAAAATTCTTCCTGAAATGAAATTAGATACAGATGAAAAAATACCTAAGGAGATTTTGGAGAAGTTAATTGTTAAACATGAGGATTTTTTAGATGCGTTGAAGATAGTTCGTCCTTCTGCTATGAGAGAAGTTCTTGTTGAAACTCCGAATGTTGAATGGGATGCTGTTGGGGGTGCTGATGCTGTTAAGCAAGAATTAAGAGAAACTGTTGAATGGCCAATGGAACACGCTGATAGTTTTGAGAGATTAGGAATTAAACCTTCAAAGGGAATTTTACTTTATGGTCCGCCTGGAACTGGTAAAACACTTTTAGCGAAGGCAGTTGCAAAACAAACAGAAGCGAATTTTATTCAGGTTAAAGGTCCTTCTTTATTGAGTATGTGGGTTGGTAAGTCAGAGGAAGGAATGAGAAAAATTTTCGAAAGAGCGAGACAAGTTGCGCCGTGTATTATTTTCTTTGATGAAATTGACTCACTTGCAGGTAAGAGAGGAATGGAACAAGGGACAAAAGTTACTGAGCGGGTTTTGAATCAAATGCTTGCAGAAATGGACGGACTTGAAGATTTGAAAAATGTAATTGTGGTTGGTGCGACGAATCGTCCGGATATGTTAGATACTGCATTAATGAGGCCGGGTAGATTTGATAAAATACTTTTAGTAAACGCTCCTGAAGAAGAAGGAAGATTACAAATTTTGAAAATTCATACAAAAAAAATGCCTCTTGCAAAAGATGTTGATTTGAAATTTGTAGCAAAAGAAACTGTTGGTTATACTGGTGCTGATTTGGAATCAGTTGTAAGAGAAGCTGCTTATTTTGCTTTGAGAGAAAATATAGATTCAAAACAAGTTACAAAGAAACATTTTATTGAATCTTTGAAAAAAATTAAACCGAGCGTTACACCTTCGACAATTGAAATGTATAAAAAGATTGAAGACAATTATTTGAAATCAGCAAAGGCAGC
>CAZFCT010000015.1:3329-10941 GCA_964517885.1 Candidatus Woesearchaeota archaeon | reverse complement strand
TCTATTTTAAATTATTTTGCTTTTGTGAAAAATTGAACGAATGGAAAATTTATTTATTTTATGCAAACTTAATGATTATAATAAAAAAGAATTTTTATTTTGCTTTTATATTTATATCAAAAAAATCTGCAGAACCATATGTTTCTCCATTTGCAGTAACTTCTACTCTATATCTTACAGTACATAACGGTGCACCAACAGGAATATTAAATAATACTTTTCTTGAAGCAAGGTCTCCACTTGCAATTGAAAGGTCTGTTGCTGATTTACCTAATGCAATCCAACTTTCTGCAACTTCAGCAGTCACACCACAATTTGAAAAATCTTCTGGTTTAACTACATAAGAAAATTTCATATCTCCAGAAACTCCTTGTTGAAGATTTTTAATTCCAATTCCAACGCCATCTGTAGATTCTTGTTTTATTTCAATATATCTTGTGCTTGGGTAAATAACAATTTTATCTTCACTTGAGAATAATTTATTTATTTCATTTCTCATCTGTTGATCAGTAAGTTCAGCAACACCTTTTGCACTTGAAAAAACTTGTTGAACAAAAAATATTCCTAAAACTAAAAGTGTAACTGATAAAACAATCGTTACAATTGTTCCTACAGACATCTCAAAAGCAGCTCGTTTATTTTCCATTTATAATGTTGCAGAATAATTTTGTAAATATTCTGTGATTATTGGTGCAATCCAAACTAAATAAACAATAAGTAAAATAATACTTAGAGCATTTAAAATTATTCCGACTTTTCCTACTTTTGTTGGTTTTGCTTTCTGTTGAATTACACAAAATATTAATCCAATTAAAGGCATTAATAAAATTCCATAAGAACCAATTAATAAAATTGCCATACTTGAAATAGCCAATGTAAAACCAGCAATTCCTAAAGAATCTGTTTTAACTTTTAACTCATTCCTCTTTTTCTCTTTCATAATTATTATACTTTTTTTACTTTTATAAATGTTTTCAAAATAAATGGGGTCCCCGGGAGTCGAACCCGGGACACCTACGTCTTCAGCGTAGTGCTCTCCCGCTGAGCTAGGACCCCATTAAGAAAAATATGAGAAAGAGTTTTTTAAATGTTTAGAAAATGTAAGTTGGGAATAGGCCACCTTCTGTTGTTCGTCGTTAACTTAATAACGAACCAAACATGTTAACATTTCACTATGCGTAGTTTTCTACTTGCACCAGTCAAGATGTTCGTTTCATCAAATCTTGTTCGTCGAAGTTCAACGCAAGTTTCATAACTCGGAACAAGCTGTGTCGTTTCTGTAACAGGGCTTTGCCTCACGACAATCTATTTTCACGGATGACTTTGTCACACAAGTGCGGGTGGGCGGACCTTCCTCAGAAATCAATATCGTTTTTTTCGACATTTGTTTAATTAAAAACTGACTCCCGAAGTTAACTACCCAACTTACAATAAAACAACAAAACGACAATTTTTAAAGTTTGTTATATATAATTTTTTATGAAAAAAAGCGTGAGAAAATTTTTTACATTAATTATTTGTTTAGTTATAGTTTACTCTTTTGCATTAATCGGAAGCATTTTCACGTCAGCAAATGTTAACAGCGAATGGTATAATTCTGTTAAACCAACAATAACTCCTCCGAACTGGGTTTTTCCTGTGGTTTGGAATATTTTATTTTTTCTGATTGCTCTTTCACTATTTTTTGCATGGACAAAATCAAATAAAAAACAAAAAATAAAAGTCGCAATTTTATTCGGGATTAATTTAATTTTAAACGTCTCTTGGAGTGTTTCTTTTTTCTTCCTGAAAAATCCACTTTTAGCATTTATTGATTTAATTCTCCTAGGAATTTCTATAATTGCAATAATTTTATTTGTAAAAAAAATTGACAAAAAATCTGCCCTTTTTCTTTTACCTTATTTTCTTTGGATTTGTTTTGCAGGCATTTTAAATTTCTTAATTGCTTTTTAAATTTTTTATAATCTCTAAAAATATACATAATTTTAAATAAAGTTGAAAGATATATTTTTATGGAAATTCAAAATCTTATCCTCGGAAATAGTGAATTACTTAGAATTATTTACGGATTAATTATTGGTTTAATTTGTATGACAATTTTTGTAAAAACGGACAAATTTTTTAAATTAAGTTTTCACGAAGGAATTCGATATTTTAGAAATGCATTTTTCTTTTACGGACTTGCTTTTGTCGTCAGATATTTTTTAGGAGTTTTCTTAGTTCCGTCAGTAGATTATTTAATTATTTTAATTCTCTTCGAATATTTTGTTGTTTTAGCAGGATTTTCTTTATTTTATAGTTTAATCTGGAAAAAATTCCATTTTTCTAATTCAAGCGTATTCAACTCAAAAATGATTTTCTTTCACATAATTGCAATAACTATCGCACTTCTCGACGCATTTTTTATAATTGGTAATTTTATGTTTTATTCTCAAATAATAATCTTTTCATTTGCGTCGATTATTGCTTACAAAAATTACAACAAAAATAAAAAACAAAAATTCACTAAGTTTTATTTTATTGCAATGCTCCTAGAATTATTCGCGTGGATTTTTAATTTAATGACGGTTTCTATATTTGAACACGATTCTTTTTTATTACTTAATGTTGGAATTATCAACGTAATATTTTTTCTTTTAATTTTATGTGGAGTTTTAAAAATTACAAAAAATGACTACAAAAAAGCGTGAACGACTCGAAGTTATTAGAGATATTCTTGTTACAATTAGTCGAAACAGGGAAATAAAACCGACGAGATTACTTTACGCATCAAATCTTTCGCCACAAATGTTCAAAGAATATATCGGTGAATTAATCGGAAAAAAATTCATAAAACTTGAAATCAATGAAAAAGAAAAAAAATTCTTCTCTTTGACTAAAAAAGGACAGGACTTTCTCCAAGAATATAAAGTCATAGAAAATTTTATTGAAAATTTTGGATTATAGTCCAACATCCAAATATTTAAAAATGCGTTTTGTTAATTTTAGTTATGAACGTTAAATTTTGGGAAGCAGTAAAGTTTTCTAATCATAAATTGTAAGGAGGATAAAATGAAGCTACATGTAGGAAATTTGCCTTTTGCTGTTGGTGAAGAAGAGTTAAAGAATCTTTTTGCAGAGTATAACCCTGAAGAAGTTGCTCTTATCATGAACAAGTTTTCAGGAAGATCAAAAGGTTTCGGTTTTGTAACAATTTCTGACGACGAAGTTGCTAAAAAAGCAATGACTGAGTTGAATGGAAAAGATGTGCAGGGACGTGAAATCAGTGTTTCTGAAGCAAGACCAATGGAAGAAAGACCAGAAAGACCACGAAGAAACTTTGGCGATAGAGATGGCCAAAGAAGAAGTTTCGGCGGCGGTTCTGGAAGAAGAGATTTCGGAAATAACAGAAGAAGATTTTAATTAATCTTCAAAATTTTTATTTTTTTTTATTTAAGTTTTATTCAAAATATTTTTAAAGAATTATTTGTTTGTAATGTAAAGGAGGGAAAGATGGCAAAATTAACAGCATGGTTAGTAACTTTGATTGGAGCTTTGCTTGTACTTCAATTATTGATACCCGCAGTTTTTGTGGGGATTGGATTTAGTTGGGTTCTTGCATTATCGGTTCTTGTAATCGGTATCGGAAAGTTACTTCGAAACTACGGATTAAGAAGAAAAAGATAATCCTAAAATTTTATTTTTTATTTTTCTTTTTTAGTAACTTTTTTAAATTGAAGAATCCTCAAAAACTAAAGGAGGTGAAAAATGAAAAAAGTAATTGATTTAATTGCTCTTGTCTTAGTTATCGTGGGTGGACTTAACTGGGGGTTTATAGGGCTTTTTGACCTCAATTTAGTTGCAGCACTTTTCGGTAGTTCTGTTTTCTCAAAGATTGTTTACATCTTAGTTGGACTGTCTGCATTGTGGCTAGCTATTGTGGGTCTTGTAAAAAAAGCTAAATAAAAACACTTCTTTTTTATTTTTATTTTTATTTATCACAAATATTAAAAACATTCTTTTCTTTTTTTTATCATGGAAATTAATTTAGGAAATGCAATTCCTCTTTTTGCACATGATGTTGCTGTTTCTACAATTACAAAATTAATAAAGACAAAAAAAGGCAAGGCAAAAAAAGAAATTTATATGGAACTTGTTTTTATCGACGCTATGCGAAAAATTGCGCTCGCAAGAATAAATCTTCCTATGAGTGTTCTTGAACAATTACCAAAAACAATTGAAGAAAATTTAAAGAAAGTTAAAAAAGAATTAAAAGATAAATCCCTTCCAAAACAAAAGGAAGAAACAAAAATTAAAACAAATGGGAGTTACTTCGGATGAAAAGACAATTTAGAAAAAACTGGTGGCTCGGATTTCTCGGCTTCATGGCTTTTCAAGGATTTCGATATTTTGATTCAAACAGTTGGCTTGATTTGGTTTGGTTTGCGTGGGTAATTTGGTTTATTAATTTCATTCCAGTAAAGAAAAAATGATAAATCATAACGAAAAAATAAAAAGAATTTCTTTCCAATTAAAAAATTACAAAAGTGATAAACCAGTTTCGTTAAAGAAAAAATCTGTTTCTCATCAGGTTCCAAAATTAAATGATAAAAAATATTCTGATAATAAAATTGATATTAGTGATTTGAACGAAATTTTATTTATCTACGCTGAGAAAAAAATTTGTGTTGCAGAACCTGGGGTTACATTCGCTGATTTAGTCAAAGCAACATTAAGATATAATCTTGTTCCGATGACTGTTCCAGAACATAAAACAATAACTATTGGGGGCGCAATTGCGGGCGGTTCAATTGAATCAATGTCTTATAAATTTGGAGGATTTCACGATAGCTGTTTAGAATATGAAGTAATAAATTCCTACGGAGAAATAATAAACTGCTCTCCAGAAAAAAATAAACTTTTGTTTCAAATGCTTCACGGAACTTTCGGAACTTTGGGGATAATTTCAAAAATTACTTTTAGATTAATTGATGCAAAACCTTTTGTAAAATTAAATTATGAAAAATATTTTTCTCTTGAAGATTACAAAAAAGCGATTTTAGAGTTTTCAAAAAATAAAGAAATTGATTTTATCGACGGAATAATTTATTCTCCGAAAGAATATGTTTTGTGTGTTGGAAAATTTGTCGACGCTGCACCTTATTTAAGAAATTACAACTGGATGAATGCTTTCTGTATTGACGCGAGAAAAAGAAAAGAAGATTATTTGAAAACTTTTGATTATTTTTTCAGATATGATAAAGGAACAACGACGACATTTACAAAAAATCCTATTATGAGGTTTTTCTTTGGGAAACTTTTCAGCTCGACAAATGTTTTGAAAATTGCAAATAAATTCAGAAAATTAATTTCAGAAGAAAGACTTCCTATTACAATCGACTTGTTTATTCCTTTTTCAAAATCAAACGAATTTTTTGACTGGTATAATAAAGAAATTAATTATTTCCCTTTATGGTGCGTTCCTTACAAGAAAAAAAATTATGAGTGGATTTCAGATTCTTTTTTGAAAAACATAAAAGACGACTTATTCTTGGACATCGCAATTTATGAACTGAGAAAAGAAAACAAGGAAAAATATTATAGAATGTTCGAGGAAGAAATTATAAAAATTAATGGACTGAAAACTTTGATTTCAAACAATTATTTTTCTGAAAAAGAATTTTGGAAAATTTGGAATAAAAAAAATTACGATAAAATAAAAAAACAAACAGACCCAAAAAATATTTTCAGAGGTTTATATGAAAAAACTTGTAGAGCAAGTATGGGGAAAAAATGAAAAGAAATTTTAACAAAAAAGTTGTAATTTTCTCTTTAATCGCACTCGGATTTATCGCTTTAACTTTTTTAGTAAATCCTTATTTTATCGTCGGTGCAATTATTTTCATGCTGATAAATCAAAGGGAAATTATGAAGAAAAAAGATTAGTCTTTCTTGTTCCCTTTACCAACTCTATCCAAATTATAAAAATATATAACTAGTTTTATTGCGGTTGCATATAATAATTCTTTATTAGCAGTTCCTATTTTAAATCCGTGGCACGCTTGATTACATGCATTTATCACTTTTTTTAACAATCCATAAGTAACATTATCAATTATTTTTTCATCAAGTAATTTTTTACTCATCATTCTAAGATTCCAATGTATCCCCGCATGTTCTTTCTTATTAATTTTTTTAAATAAATTCCGAATTAATTGTTCTAATCTCAATCGAATCATCATTAATCCATAATTAAAATCATATCTCCCCAGTTCATTCAGTTCATCAATTAAATATTCTAATTCACTTTGGTATCCTTTAGCTTCTTGAATTTTTTCTTCTGGCATAATTTGTTCCGCTTCTCCCTTCTTCCACAATTCTACTTCCATCCCCTTGACATTTATTTTAATTACCTTTGGTAAAATTGGAAGAATTATTAACATAATTAAAAATAATATCGTAACATAATCTACATAAATAATTTTAGAAACTTGAAATATGAGTAAACAAAAAACCAGAAAACCAATTCCTGTATAATAAAAAATTTCCCATTTTTCATTTTACTTTTTATTAAATAATCATTTATAATAATTATTGCATTAGAAAAATAAATTAACAGATTTCCAATTAAGATATAATAAATTATTTTTTTAGAAACAAAATAAAATAAGCACTGGAAAAATCTTAGAATTTTAAAAAACATAATTAAAGCTTTTAGTAGTTCTATGCTGAAATTCTCGGCGAACCTTGAATCTTACACACGAACTCTATCGACGTCGTCTTCTTCGACGGCTTTAGTTGAGTCGTTTTGCGGATGGTTTCGAGCTTAGATGCATTCAGCTCTTATCCATACAATGCGTAGCTATGCAGCCTGCCAAATGACAACTGCCCACCAGAGGCATCCAAGTCCCGTTCCTCTCGTACTAGAAACTCGTTCCACTCACTCAACAACACACCTAGTAGATATCATACAAACTGTCTCGCGACGTTCTTAACCCAGCTAACGATACCTTTTAATGCGTGAACTCCGACACCCTTAGCCGCTTCTGCACGGCTAGGATAGGTAGAGCCGACAGCGATGTACCAAACCGCGCCGTCAATATGGACTATCGGGCGCGACAAGCCTGTTATCCTTGGGGTAACTTTTCTATCAGACACGACTCCTATTAAAAAAGTACGTGGGTTCTCTAGGCCCGAGTTTCCTCCTTGCATTCCTTACTTCTCAGAATACAATCAGATGAGCTTTTGCCCTCGCACTCAACTCCAGATTTCCAAGCTGGATGAGCTCATCGTTGGGTCCTATCGATACATTTTCGACAGGGCACCGCCCCAGTCAAACTGCCCGCCAGTTGCTGTCTTCATAAAGAGTAAGCAATTCTAAAAAAAGTGAGTAGTATTACAAGTTCGCTCCGCAGTCACCAAAATGACTGCCTCGACGCTCCTACTTATGCTATGCATTTCGTTTAGAATCACAACAACAAGTTGCAGTAAAGTTCCACAAGGTCATCGCTTCCCACTAGGTGTCCGTGGCATTTTCACCACAAAGTATTTTCAGAAGGTTCCAATTAGGGACAGTGACAACCTCGTTAAACCATTCATGCACGTCACCATTCAGATGACAAGGCATTACGCT
>CAZFCT010000015.1:0-3229 GCA_964517885.1 Candidatus Woesearchaeota archaeon | reverse complement strand
ACCTTAAGAGGGTCATAGTTACCCCCGCCGTTTCACGGGTCTTAGCTCCCTTGAACAGGAGTTTGAAACACCGCGACTGGGCAGGTCTCACCAATTATACAAGTCCTTTCGGATTAGCAATTGGTTACGTTTTTGGTAAACAGTCGGGCCATCTTTGTTACTGAGATCTAACTCTGCTCTTACATTTCTGAAAAAACAAAGATAGACATCCCTTAAGCCGAAGCTACAGGACTAATATGCCGAATTCCCTTAATTGGTTTAGCCTTTCATGTCTTAGCCTTCTCAGCTAGAGCACCAGTGTCGGTTATGGGTACAGTTGTTATATTAAGAATATAATTTTTTCACTGGCTCCTGGACTCAACAATTTCTTTAACAAATTCATTTACATCTCTGCATTACACTAAATAAATTTCTCTGTTAAAACATTCTTTCGAATGCTCGTCTATCCGGAAGCGATTATATTATGTAAAATACAATCAGTGCAGGAATATTAACCTGCCGTCCATCAGCATACTCGATTAAGATATGCCTAAGGTACTGACTAACCCTTGGCTAACTTATATTGCCAAGGAAACCTTGCTCTTTCGACATTTTCCATTCTCAGGAAAATCACATCCTACTATTGCCAGGATCCTCATTCCTTTCCGCTCCACGCTTTCTTTCGAAAACGCTTCTGTGCAGAAAAGACGCCTGCTTACCCAGTCACTCATCTGAGTGCTGCCAAAGTATCGGTATTATGCTTTAGCCCCGTCCATTTTCGGGGCCCTGTACCTCAATAGGTGAGCTGTTACGCTTTCTTTAAATGATAGCTGCTTCTGAGCTTACATCCCTAGTGTCTCGGGTTCAGGACACCCTTCGTTACACTTAGCATAAATTAGGGACCTTAACTTTGGTCTCCGTTGTTCCGGTCTCGGAAGTGTATCTTACATACACACCCTGTTTCTTGTATTACGCAATCGACAGCTTCTGAGTTAGAAAAGATTCCGTAAGCAAATGCTCCTGCAAATCTTATCTGTACTTTACCCCGTCGACAAACTATACAAGACTATACGTAGGCATATTTCAGCAGGAACCAGCCATTGCCAGATTAGATAGGCTTTTCACCCCTATTCACAAGTTATCTAAGCGTATGTCCGCAGCACTAGTTCAGACCTCCATCCACCTTTCGGTAGACTTCATCTTACTCATGAATAGATCATCTGGCTTCAGGTATAATCCACGTGACTGACGCACTTTCATACTTGCTTTCGCTTCGGTTTCTCATTAACAGATTAACCTCGCCACATGAAAAAACTCCCTGGCTCGTTCTTCAAAACGCACGCTACAACCCTCGTGAAAGAGCCGTAGCTGTTCTGTAACTGTTAGATTTCAAGTCTTTTAACTCTCGGTTAAGAGTACTTTTCAGCTTTCCCTCGCGGTACTAGTTCTCTATCGGACTTTGGTTATATTTAGGGTTAGCAGTTAATCCTGCCATATTCAGACCTCCAATTCAGGAGACCCTACTCTTTGAAGAGCGACATATCAACTTTATTTACGGGACTATCACCCTGTAACGTGTGTCTTTCCAGACAACTTCAATTCGTCGACTTAGCCACTTATCTTCACCACATCTCTTGCTTCTTTTCAAAAGTAGATTCGGTTTGCCCTCTTCCCTTTTCGCTCTCTGCTAATAAGGGAATCATTATTTATTTTCTCTTCCTGCGGTTACTAAGATGTTTCAATTCACCGCGTAATTTCTCATTTCTGAGAATAAGGAAATCTCGGGATCAAAGTTTGCATGCAACTCCCCCAAGCTTATCGCAGCTTGCCACGTCCTCAACTACCAAAACCAAGCTATCCGCCTAACAGCGTTGTAGAATGTTCTTTAAAATTCTGAAAACTAAATTCAATTAGTTATACTTTTAATTAAGTGGGATTTTCCAGTGCTTATTTCATTGAATGTTATTCTCAAAGCGATAAAACATTTTCATGTTTCACCGACGATGTTTGACAATTTCTTGTCGCAATGTTTTAATTCATCTCTGAATTTCAAATTTTATTTGAATATGATTTGTGATTATTTGTAAATTATTACTTTAACTTTATCTTTACCATATTGTCCGACGTAACCTTGGATTATCTCGCTGCTACAAATTGTTTCTTCTATTTCGGATAATGAAAGTGCCCCATCTATTCTCAATAGGTTTTTAGTTTTTCCATTTACTACAATTTTTCCAATTCTTGATTTATTTTCTAAGTTTGTCATTTTATTTTTGTTATTTTTATTTAATATCCATTCAGAAGAATGGACCTGCCGGGAATTGAACCCGGAACTCCTCGGTGCAAGCGAGGTATTCTGCCGTTGGACTACAGGCCCGTAATATTTTATTTGAGCCCGAGTTGGTTTTTAATATTTTCGTTATTTTTATTTTTCGGATTTTACCGACGATAACGAGAATGGTATGTAAAAGTAATCTCGTTGTAATCAAGATTATCTAATCAATAAATAGGAGGTGATCCATCTGCAGGTTCCCCTACAGATACCTTGTGACGACTTAACCTACCTTGTCTACCCAAGATTCTCCATCGAAACGTTTCATCATAAATAAACTCGGTTGGTTTGACGGGCAGTGTGTGCAAGAGACAGGGACATATTCACCGTTCGCTGATAACAAACGATTACTACAGATTCCGGTGTCATGAGGCTGAGTTGCAAACCTCAATCTAAACTGAGACAGATTTTATGGGATTGGCTCCTCCTTTCGGAGTTGCATCCCCTTGTGTCTGCCATTGACGCGCGCGTGTTGCCCAGGGCATTTAGGCTGTACTCACCTAACGTAGCCCGCACTTTCATCCTTGTTACCAAGGCGATCTATATATCGTACTCATAGCAAATATATACGCGGGTCTTGCCTGTTACCAGATTTAACTGGTCACTTCACAGCACAGGCTGACGTCGGCCATGCTACTCCTCTCAGCGTGTCAGGTAAGCCCTTTAGACTGACCTTCATCCTGCTGTCGGTCCTGGTGAGGTTCACGGTGTAGAATCTAATTGAACCGCACGCGTCACCTGTTGTAGTGTCTCCCCGCCAATTCCTTTAAGTTTCGGCCTTGCGGCTATACTTCCCAGGTAGAGCACTCTTCGGCTTCCCTTCAGCACTAATACCTCTCGAAGAGGTACTAATGTTTAGTGC
This sequence comes from Candidatus Woesearchaeota archaeon, assembly GCA_964517885.1. Classification (GTDB taxonomy): domain Archaea; phylum Nanobdellota; class Nanobdellia; order Pacearchaeales; family GW2011-AR1; genus RBG-13-33-26. Next base: position 56 of record CAZFCT010000015.1, on the reverse strand, counting down.
TCAGTGTTTACTGCTAGGACTACACGGGTATCTAATCCGTTTTGCGCCCCTAGCCT
>CAZFCT010000014.1:9671-12162 GCA_964517885.1 Candidatus Woesearchaeota archaeon | reverse complement strand
TTTGTAAGAATGCAACCAGAAGAAAGAAGAAAAGTTATCGAGGAAGTTTCAGGAATTTCAATTTACGAATCACGAAAAGCAAAATCCCTTTCAGAATTAGAAAAAACCGAGGAGAAACTTAAAGAAGTCGTCGCTATTTTAAGAGAAAGAACTATCTATTTGAACAATCTTGAAAAAGAAAGACAGCAAGCATTAAAATTCAAAAAACTCGAATCCGATTTAAAAAAATTCAAGGCGAGTATAATCTTTGTAGATATAACAAAAAAGAAAAAATTCTCTGAAGAAATAAATTCTAAAACAACAAATAAAAATAAAGAAATAGAAAAAGAGAAAAAATTAATTATAGAAATAAAATCAGAAATTGAAAATATTGAATTAAAAATAAATTCTATAAACTCGACAATTCAAAAATCAACAGGACTTGAACAAGAACATTTGAATCAAGAAATTGCTAATCTTCGTGCAGAACTTGCTGGAATGAATGTTAGAACAGAAAATTTTGAAAACAAAATAAATTCAATATCTAAAAATAAATCAGAACTTAATGAAATAATCCGAAATTCTGAACTTTCAATTAAGGAACTTCAAAAAGGAGCACCATCCACGATAAAAACACAGAAAGAAGTTGATTCTAAAAAACAAGAACTTGAAAAAGTTGAAGAACAACGTAAAAAATTTTACATGACAAAAACAGAATTGAAATCTATAAAAGAAAGAATTCAAGAAAAAAAAGCAACATTAAACTCTTATGAAAATGAATCTGAATTTTTATTGAAACAAATAAAATCTATTTCTCAAGAAATTTCTAATACAAAAATTACTCGTGAAAAAATTGAAGAATTAAAATATTTACTTACTGAAAAAAAATCTATTCTCGAAGATTGGGGTAAAAAAGAAATTATTTTGGAAAAAGTTTCTGGAACCAGCGAATATGAAATTGACAAACAGAGAAAATTAATAGAAAAAATTTCTAAAATGGACATTTGTCCAATGTGTAAAAGTAAAATTACTCCAGAACATATAGAAGAAATCCAAAAAGAAATTCATGAAAAAGTTACAGAATTAGAAAAAGAAATAAAAAATTCAGATAGAGAATTAAATGAAATTTATGAGAAAAAACAAATTTTAAATCAGCAAATTGAGAAATTAAATTTAGACATCTCCGACGGGAATTCTGATTTAATTAAACTTGCAAATGTCTCTGAAAAACAAAATAGCATAAAAAATATTCAAGAAAAAATTGATTATTTGAAAGGAGAAATTTCTGAACTTGTGAAAAGGGAAAAATCTTTGGAATCCTCTTTTGATGAGAATTCTAATATTGAACAGAGATATGAAACTTTAAGAATTGAAGTTCAAGAAATTTCTTTAAGGAATAATGAAAATGTTGATTCTGAAATTTCCTTTAAACAAAGAGAACTCGAGCGTTCAAAAATTTCATTAAAACAAATGTTACGAGAAGAAGATGATTTAAATTCTGAATTAAAAGAAATTCTTTCTAAAATAAAAGAGAAAGAAATTATTCTTGAAAAGAAAAAGAAACAAGAATTAGAACTTACAGAAAAGTTTAAGAAAATGATTTCAGAGAGAGAATCTTTCCAGAAAAAAATCAGAGATAATGAAATTGAAATTTCTAAAAAACAAAACGAAGTATACAATCTTGAACAAGAATTAAATAATTTAAAAATTGATTCTGCGAGAATAAATGCAGAGATTGAAAATCTTGAAACAGAAATGTTGGACTTTCCCGACGTGGAAATCATAAAAGGAAATAGGGATTCTTTAGCAGAACGTTTAGCAAAAACCCAAGAACAACTTTCTCATATTGGTTCTGTAAATCTCCGTTCACTTGAAGTTTACGACGAGATAAAAAAAGAATATGATTTAATCAAGGAAAAAACAGAAATTATCTCAAAAGAAAAAGAAGGAATTTTAAAAATTATTTATGAAATTGATATAAAGAAAAAGAAAACTTTTTTACAAACATTAAATTCTTTGAACGAAATTTTTTCTAGAAACTTTTCACAACTTAGTCAAAAAGGAAGTGTTTCTCTTGAACTTGAAAATAAAAAAGAACCTTTTGAAGGCGGTGTAAATATTATTGTAAAAACTGGACACGGAAAATATTTCGACGTAAAATCTTTATCTGGAGGAGAACAAACTCTCGTCGCACTTTCACTAATTTTTGGAATTCAAGAATTAAAACCCTATTACTTTTACGTCTTCGACGAAATCGACGCTGCATTAGATAAAAGAAATTCAGAACGCCTTGCCGATTTATTAAAAAGATATATGAAAAAAGGACAATACATTGTAATCTCACACAACGACGAAGTAATCTCCAATTCTACAACACTTTATGGAATAAGTATGAACGAAGGAATTAGTAAGGTAATAAGTTTGAAACTTTAATCGTCAGAATTTAGTATTATTTTAAAATATTTTTCATCCATTTTTCTTTCATAAAAATTATTTAATCTTTTTGAAATAT
>CAZFCT010000014.1:5032-9571 GCA_964517885.1 Candidatus Woesearchaeota archaeon | reverse complement strand
TCATCAAAATAATCTTCTGCCTGTTGAATATATTTAATTAAATTATCATTAACAGGAATATTCCTTTTCTCAATCATCTTTTGAATAGAACTAAAAGCAATTATTTTTCTTTCGTTGTCTAAACTTTCCATTTATCCAATAATTAAGATTCTCTTTTAAGTATTATTGTTCAAATTCATATAATTTCTCAGGATACATATTCCACAAATTATTAATAAACATAGAAAGTTTATTTGTATTTCCTGTAATATTTGAATCTTCGGGATTTTGTATAAATTTATTTAACATTTTTTGATATGTCTTAATTTTTTTAATTGTTTTATTTGCTTCTTGCTCTGAAATTATTTCCTTACCTGTCAACGCTTCATAAAACCACTTCGCATCTTGATTAGCTTGAAAACACAATTCATCATTTAAAATAGAATCTAATCCGTTAATTGCATTATCAAAATAAGATTTTGCAAGATTTACATAAATTAATTCTCCCTCACAAAAATCTCCACGATGGGTATTGAATTGATTTCTCAAATATTCAATTATAATTTTTCTACCCAAAATTTCAGAATCTCCTTCTATAAAATCCATTTCATTCAAAAGAGAAATTCTCTTTTAAAAATTATTGTGATTAATCACCTCTTTTATTTGGCTCGTCAGAGACGAATAAGGGCAAGCGAACGTGCACCCCTTTAAGAGAATAAATAAAAAATAAAAAAATAAAATTTATGCGTCTATTTAGTAATAACTTTCGCCGAATTCTTCAGCTTTTGCTGGTTTCTTTGTTAACAAAACAACTAATACAACTAACAAAACAAGGAATACTATTGCTAGTACTACTGTCAGTACAAATACTGGACTTGTTAAATCAGTTGTTTCAATTGAACCGCCAAATTTGACAGTACTTACAAGTTTGTCTCCTGAGTAAACAGTAACATCGAATTCACTGTCTTCAGAACCAACTGTAACTGTCTTGCTTGAGTCAGCAGGCACAACAACAACTTCTTCGTTTGCTAAATACTTAACAGTGTAAACAGTTAATCTGTTTGTTGGGTTAAGCAAAATCAAGTTTTCACCTGATTTAATAGCAACGTTAGAAACGCCGTTATCAATTGTTATTTCTCTTGTCGCAGTGTTTGTTGATTCGTCAGCTTCAACTTCAACTTGAAGTGTGTAAATTCCAGATTCAACACTATATGGAACATCAAGATAGATTCTTCCATTAACAGTGTTATATTCGTCTTCATCGTTGTTTGACACATTTACTAAGTCGCCGAAGTAAACTGATTTCTCAATTCCAAGTTCTGGTATAGAAACTGTTACATAAACGTCATCAACATCATTGTAACCAGCGTTCTTCAAAACAACATCAACAGACATTGTTTCACCAGCACTTACTGTATTACTAGCCATTATTGACTTGATAGCAACATCGTAAGAACTTCTTTGGACATTTAAAGTAATATCTTCAACTTCTGTCTTGTAATCTGAGTTCCAGATTTTCAAGTTCAAAGCTAATTCGTTACTTAATTTGTCTTTCTTGAATTCAGCAGGAACTTTTAATGTTAATGTCTTGACATATGTCTTTCCATTTTCAACATCGAAAAGAGATGTAACAGAAGTTGTATCTTCAGTATCTCCTTCAAGTTCTGCTCTTATTCTTACATTTGAAGCGCTAGCATTTGCAGTGAAAGTAACCTTAACAGTTATTTCATCGCCAGAAACTACTGAAACAGTATCATAAACTGTTTCGTTAATATCTGCTACTAATACACTATCTACTTTAACATCTATTTTTGATGCTAAATCTTCTGTATTAGCTACGCTATAAGCACTTGCTGTAGCTGTCAAAAGCAATACACTTGCGATTAACAAAAAAGAAACCAAAATGTTTTTAGTATTCATTTTTTCTTTTTATCTTATATATTTAATTGCAGAAAACCTTGGTTTTCTGTAAAATTATCACCTCAAAATCGTTTATAAACTTTATTGTGGTAACATTTTTATCTCATTTTAAAGTAACTAAATGTCAGTAACAAAAAGTGAAAAACTAATTTTATCGTCGGTAAATTTTTAATCCAATTACAGAATCTTCTACTGGCGACGGACTTTCATTAATTATTGTAATATCTTTTCTTGGAAGTTTAGAAATTAATTCTTTCCAATCTTCCTTCGGAGTTTTCTTATGATTTTTCTCACCTTTCTCTCCATATTCAATTCCTGAAAAATGAATGTGCAGTTCGTCTTCTTTTTCAAATTCACTAAGTGTCTCTTTTATTTGATAACTTTTATATCTCGCAAGAATATGTGCAAAATCTATACAAAAACCGCAACCAGTTTCTCTAACTAATCTCGCAATTTCTTCAACACTTCCAAAAACATTTATTTTCCCCATAATTTCTGGAGCTAATTTTGGAGTATATTTTTCTTTTTTAATTTCATCTTGCATTTCTAAAATTCTTTTTTTGATATTTTGATAAGTTTCTTCACGTTCCATTTTACCATAAAATCCAGAATGAAAAACAACCCGATGTACTTTCATTAAAGTCCCTATTTTACAACAATCAAGAATTCGCTTTTTACTTTCTTCAACTTTTTTCTTGTCTGCAGAATTCAAATTAATCCAGTAAGGTGCGTGAATACTCAATTTTATTCCAAGTTCTTTTGCTTTTTTTCCAATTGCAATCGCGTCTTGTTCTTTAATATAAATGTTATAAGTAAATGCAATCTCGCACGCTCGCAAACCAAGTTCGTGATATTTTTCAAGATTAGAAATCGCATCTTTCACAGGCCCGATTCCAGCAGGTCCAAAATAAATTGTCATATTAAAATAATAAATTAATAATTTATAGAATTATCTAAGGAAGCACATCAAAAGAAGCATCGTACTTTGCATTTAAATATAAGAAGTATTGATTTGGGCAATATCCTTCAAAGATAAAACTAAGCCCCTTCTCATCATTTTCAATTTCAAGTTGTTTTTTTTTGAAAAAAGCAGCAGAAGTAATTATATCCATAAAAACTTCACTTAAACTTTCTCCGTCTTCTGGATGGATTGTAAATTTATATGACATACAAAATTATTAGATATATATTATATAAATATAATTATTCTTCACTTTCTAAAATTAACTTAAAAATTTATTAGAAACTAAGCATCTGAATCTTATCGCTCATTTGTTTGGCTACGCTTGGACAAACAAACTAAAAAGGTAAAACATTTTTTGCCTTCGGTGAGCGACAAATTTTCTTAGAAACTAAGCATCTGAATCTTATCGCTCATTGATGAAAAATTCTTCGCGACAATTACTTTACAACCTGCGTCTTCTGCAGACATAATAATTGAATTTGTTGCTTTTCCGTCAATAATTATCGCAGTTGGAATATCTTTTATTCTATTTAAAGTTCCTGAAAGAGTTTTCACAGAAACATCTTTAATTTTATTCAAACCAGAATCTAAAATAATTGCTCTTTCTTTTCCTTCATTTTCTTTTGCAATTTCTTTTAATTTTTCTTTACTTTCTTTATTTAATTCAAAATTATCTTCAACTTCTTTTCTTTCTTCAACTTTATTTTCAGAATATGGTTTTCTTGTCTCTCTCGAATATGATTTTTTATCTTCTAAAAAATTTGAAAAAAAGTCCTTTGCGGGGACTTTTTTCCTTAAATTCATTAAAATTTCTTTACCCATTAGCTCTTCGACTTCTTTTCCGTCTGGAGCTATGGCAATATATTTTACATTTGCGTTTTCAACAACATTTTGTGCGATTAGTTTTCCGCCCCTATCACCGTCGACAAAAAGAGTTATTTCTTTATCTTGACTTAATTCCTTAATTTCATCAGGAAGTTTTGTTCCATTCATTCCAATAACATTGTTAACTCCATTTCTGAGTAAATTAACAACATCAGCTCTTCCCTCAACGACAATTAATTCTTTTCCTGAAATATCCCCACATGGAAGTTTATTTTTTCCATATTCTTTGATTCCAGCAATTCTTGCAGAATCTTTAATCTCGGCAGATATTTCCCTTGAATCTGTTGTTCCGTGAATTTCTTGCATAAGTTTCTTAGCTCTTTCAACAATATAATCTCTCTTACTTCCTCTAACATCTTCAATTCTTTCGACTGAAATTTGCGAGTCGCAAGGTCCAATTCTTTCTATTGTTTCAATAGCAGCAGCAATCAAAGTTGTTTCACTTTGATCTAAAGCAGTAGGAATTTTCACAACTCCAACTGTTGTTTTTCCCTCTTTATGCAAATCAACTTCTATTCTTCCAATTTTTCCTTCTTTCTGAAGTTCTCTCATTTCAAGATCCGCTCCTAAAAGTCCTTCAGTTTGTCCGAAGATAGCTCCGATTACATCGGGTTTTTCTAACGCACCCTCTGCTGAAAAATTCGCATGTATCATATATTTTATTGATACTGGACTTATTTTTGCCATTTTTTCTCTCCGTTTAATTAATTTGAAATCTATGATTTCAGAAATATCTAAATTATAAATTGCCTTCAAAAGGAAGTGATCGTGAATGTGATATAATCTATAAT
>CAZFCT010000014.1:0-4932 GCA_964517885.1 Candidatus Woesearchaeota archaeon | reverse complement strand
TTATTTCTTGCTCAATTTCAAATATTCGCTAACCATTCCAAGTTCTCTGTAAAGTTTTGCAAGTTTTTCTTTAATTTCATTCTTTTCATATTCCGGAACATCCATTGTCAAAAGTTTTTCATAAGTTTTTACAGCTAAACTTCTTCTCCTCTCTTTTTCATAAACTCCTGCCTGTCTTTTATAAAATTCCCTAATTTCAAGTTTTATTTTTGGTCGCTCACTCGCTTTTACTTCACCTAAAGCTCTGTTAAGAACAGAATCTGCTCTTTCAAAAATTCCTGCTTTAACATAAAATTCTATTTCTTTTTTTAAACAAACAACTTTCTCCTTTTCATCCAACATAATCTCTGCAAGCTTTCCACAAATATCTGCAGCTTCTCCAAACATTTTTCTTCTATCATAAATATCAATTAAAATCGCGTAAAGAAATTTCTTAACATCCAAAGCTGGACTCTGTTTCAAAAATCTCGTTATATTATCAATCTGAACATAATCTCCCTGGTTTTTTAATTCTCTTTCAATTTCAACTTTCGTCATATTTTTATTTAACATCTTGCAATTTCTTCTTCAAAATTTTTAAAATATCGTCGAGGTTTTCGAAATCTTTAAACTCGTTTATTGGAACTTCAAAATGCGTATTCTTCCCCGTGATAAGAACCGTGTATCTCACTTCTTTTTTTTCTTCTACCATATCAAGAAAATAAGTTTGTAGTTTAAAAAGATTTATTCAAATTAATATATATTAATTTTTGAATGGAATAAAATTTCCGTTATGGGCAGTAGCAAATTTCCACATATCTTCTTTCGATAAAATTGGATTAATTGATTCATTATCTAAATTTTCGTCACAAATGAACATCCCCTCCAAAGAACTAAGTGAAGTATGTTCCTCATTTTTTATTGGAGCAGTGTAAACAATTATCCCCGTATAATTTCCATCCTTGCTGGGAAATCTAACTTTTGATGTGTCATAATATATCCCGTAGAGATACATATTCTTTTTTATCTCAACACGTTGTATTATTTCTGTCATAACTTTTTCATTCTTTTTTCATTTAAAAATATTTATGAGAATTAATATATATTAATTTTTGAAAAATATTTAGAAAATAAAATTACGCTTTTTTCTTTGTAATCTCAACACACATTCCAGCAGCAACAGTTGAACCTGCATCTCTAACTGCAAATCTTGACATGAATGCATTATCTTTTTGTGTTTCTAAACATAAATTTCCAACAGGTTTTATTCTAACTCTTGCAAAATCTCCATTCTTCAAAAAGTCAGGATTTGCTTGTAAAACTTCTCCTGTTGCAGGATTTATCTTAGCAATTAATTCAACAAATTGACAAGGAACTTGAGCTGTGTGAATATGGAAAACAGGAGTATATCCTTTTGCTAAAACAGTTGGATGATTAATAACAGTAATTAATCCAATAAATTCTTCAACAACTGGAACCGGTTGAGCAGCGTCGCAAATTACATCTCCTCTTGCGATATCTTTCTTTCCAACTCCTCTAACATTTATTCCAACATTATCTCCTGCAAGTGCTTCTTGCATTTGTTCGTGATGCATTTCAATTGTCTTAATTTCACCAGCAACACCTTTTCCAGTTCTTCCTGGTAATACTATAACTTTTTGTCCGATTTTCATAATCCCAGTTTCAACTTTTCCAACTGGAACAGTTCCAATTCCTGTAATTTCATAAACATCTTGAACAGGCATTCTCATAGCAAGATTAGTTGGTAATTCTGGTTGAGGGAATAAATCAAATTGTTCTAAAATTGTTGGTCCTTTATACCAAGGCATTTTATCAGATTTCTTTGTACTATTATCTCCTTTTAATCCTGAAGCAGCAATGAAATTAACTTTCTCTAATTTGTAACCAACTTTCTTTAACAAGTCAGAAACATCTTCTTTAACTTTATTGAATCTTGCTTCATCATATTCAACAGCGTCCATTTTGTTAATTACAACTGAAATATTCTGAACACCCATCGTTCTCAATAACCACAAGTGTTCTGTTGTTTGTGGTTCAATTCCACTTGGTGCAGCAATAACAAGAAAAGCAGCATCAGCTTGTGAAGCTCCAGTGATCATATTTTTAACAAAATCTCTATGTCCTGGTGCGTCAATGATTGTGATTTGATATTTTTGAGTCATAATTTTTTTATAAGCCAAATCAATTGTAACTCCCCTTTCTCTCTCTTCTTTAATCTTGTCCATAACATAAGCAAACTCAAAACCAGCTTTACCATGTTTCTCAGCTTCTTCTCTAATTTTTTTCATTTCCTGTTCTGAAACAGCACCTGAACTAAACATAAGTTGTCCAACTGTTGTTGATTTTCCAGCATCAACGTGTCCAACAAACACAACATTCATATTTGGTTTTTCTTTTGCCATAAAGAACTATAAAAAATTTAGGTTTAAAAATGTTTTGTTTCTACAGAATATATTTTATTTTCTCGACGGAAAATTAATTTGTTTCCTAAATTATTTTATTTTTTATTTATAGTTTTCTTTTGTAAAATAGTTTCTCTTTTTTTATAAGAAAAATCAATTTTAAAAAATATATTTCACTTTCACCGACGAGAAATCTTTTACAAAAAATATTTTTGAATTTTTATCTTATAAAAATTTACAAATTTTATAATTAAATTAAAAATAATTATTTTAGAAATTACTGATTCTCAGCTAAACCTTTTCTATCTCTGATTTTTCTAATCACATCAGCAAGTAAAGATTGTGGAACTTTTTCAAATAACTGGTCACATAGCGACGATGTTCCTCTTCCTTCTGTTGCAGAACGTAAATCATTACTCCATCCAATCATTTCAGCGACAGGAATTTTTGCTCTAACTTCAGTTTCTTCATTTTCTTGTTTAACTTCAAGAAGTTGTCCTCTCTTGCTTCCAACTAATTTTGTAATTGCTCCTAAAAATTTATCAGGAATTTCAATTGCGTGAATCTGAATTGGTTCTAACAAACAAGCATCAGCACTTTTCATTGCTTCTGTAATAGATTCTCTAACTGCAGGATAAACTTGTGCTGGCCCACGATGAATCGCGTCTTCGTGAAGTTTAATATCAATTAAAGAAATTTTCATTTTATTACACGGCTCTCTCGCCAACGGACCTTTATCAATAACCATTTCAAAAGCATCTAAAATCATTTCAATAACTTCACCAATATGAACTTCTCCTTTTGTTTCATCTAAGAAAACATTTCCTTTGTAAATATCTTTAATACTTTTTACTTCATCGTTGCTCCAATCAAATCTTGAAAAACTTTGAACAAGGTCTTGTGATTTTTTCTTAATTCTTCCTTCAGGAATCTCCCCATTTTTAATCGCGTCATAAATCTCATCTTCCAACGGTTCTACTGAAATGAAAAAACTATTATGTTTATTTGGACTTCTTCCTTCAACGCCTTCAGCACTTTTATTAACTGTTTCTCTATAAACAACAATCGGCGCAGAAGTTTTAACATCCAAACCTTTCTCAGTTTTAATTCTGTTCTCAATAATTTCTAAATGTAATTCTCCCATACCTGAAATCAAAGATTCTCCTGTCTGTTCATTAATTTCAACTTTTACCGACGGGTCTTCCTTCGCAACTTGTTTCAAAGTTTCAACAAGTTTAGGCAAGTCCATCATTTTATTTACTTCAATAGATTTTGTAACAACAGGATCAAAAATATGTTTCAATTCTTCAAAAGGTGTTTCTGGTTCTAATGTAACAGTTTCTCCTGCTTCTCCAGTAACTCCTGAAATTGCTAAAACATTTCCAGGTCCAATTTCTTCAATTTGTTCTGGTTTAATACCATTGTAAACAAATATTTGCTGAACTTTCTGTTTTTTATTTGCTAAATTCAAATGAACTTCCATTCCATTTTTCAAAGTCCCAGAGAATAATCTTCCAGCAGAAATTTCTTTTCCTGAACGAGGGTCAATTACAATTCTTGTAATTACAAACCCAATTTTTCCTTTGGGATTACAGGTCATTAAATCTTTCCCAAATTCAGAATCTAAATCACCGTGCCAAATTTTTGGAATTCTATATTTTTGTGCTTCAAGAGGATCAGGTAAATGTTTAACTGCCATATCTAAAAGAACTTCATACAACGGCGCGTTTTTCCAAATCCAATCTTTTCTATCTTCGTCATTCATTTCTACGAGAGTAAAAATATCTTTGAATGTAATTTTCTTTTTTATCATAAACGGAACAGACAACGCCCAATTTTCTTTTGCACTTCCGAACGCAACACTTCCGTCGTTAATATTAACAAGCCACTTTTCTTTAAAATCTGGTTCTGCAACTTTTGCAACTAAATCATTAAACTCTTTAATTATCTTAACAAATCTTTCCTGCATCGCTTCAGGAGTAAGTTTCATTTCTTTAATCAATCTGTCAATTTTGTTAATAAATAAAACTGGTTTAACTCTTTCTCTTAATGCCTGTTTGATAACAGTTTCTGTTTGAGGCATAATTCCTTCAACAGCACAAACTAAAACAATTGTTCCGTCGATAGCACGCATTGCTCTTGTAACATTCCCACCAAAATCAACATGCCCAGGTGTATCAATTAAATTAATTAAATATTCTTCGCCGTGAAAATCGTGAACCATAGAAACGTTCGCAGCGTCGACAGTCATCAATCTTTCTTGTTCATCAGAGTGTTGCCATGTCGCCATCCCTTCTTCAAGATTTCCTGCATTCTTCGCAGCCATATAACCAGACGCAGCCAATAAATTATCTGTTAACGCAGTTTTCCCGTGGTGAATGTGTGCGCTCGTCGCAATATTTCGAACATGTTTCTGGTCGCTACTAATTCTTTGTATCTTACCAAATTGAGTTTCTTTTTCTGCCATTTTATAATCCTATTTTAGAATAAATAATCCTAAGAAAAATAGTTTTTAAATGTTATGCGAATT
>CAZFCT010000013.1:5842-12779 GCA_964517885.1 Candidatus Woesearchaeota archaeon | reverse complement strand
GTATTTGGGTCTTTATCTAAAATTTCTAATCCTTGAAATACAGTTCCATTTTCTTCTTCTCCAAAATTCCATCTTTTTAGTTCTTCCCTCATTGCAGGAAATGCATTAAAATTTGTTCTTCTTAAAAATTCTTTAAAATCTGCCTTTGGATTTCCCCCGGTTGTCTCAAAATCAGGAGCAGTAACTGCTCTAACTATTTTTCCAGAATAATCTTTACTTCCATCTAATGTTATTGTTCTTATATAACCATCGTCTCCAACTTTTGCTTGTAAATAAATTTCTGAAGCAGGTTCACTTGCTTGAACATTAAAAACTCCGTTAGAAGTATTTGTCTCTGCTAACTTAATTTTATTTTTATTATATAATCTAACTTCTCCTGCTTGATTACTATCTGATTCATTATCTTGCAAGTCCCCAGAAATATCACATAAATTTTCTATTTTTCCCTCGAGAGTTGCTTTATTTTTCCCTCCCTGCTCTGTTCCAAAATCAAACTCTAATTGATAATTTGTTTCTTCACTTACAGGAATTGCAGTTAATGTTAATTCTCTCCCATTCAAAGTCGCACTAACTTTTTCGTCTAAACTTTTCACAGAATTATACAAAATCTCTCCTTCTGTATCAGCATCTGTTGGAGCAGGTAATATAATTGTTCTAGTTCTCCCATCTACTAATGTGCTATCTAAACCACTAAAATCAATAGTTTGTAAATCAGAAGCGTAAATATTTACTTTCTTCTCTACTTCACTAAACTCTCCTGCTTTATCGACGCATTTAGCATATAATTTATACTCTCCTGGTTCAGAAAAAGTTTTTGTTGATTGAATTGGTTTATAGTCAGTTGTCATTTCTTCTAATTCAAAAACTCCGTTTTTATTCTCGTCAATTCCTAAATGATATTCTTTAATATCTTGAACTCCATTTTCATCTGTTCCACTTGCTGAAAAAGAAACTTCTTCACCAACTTTTGCATATTCTGGAGAAACTTGCAACTCTGCTTTTGGTTGATAATTTTTATCTCCTACTGTAACATTAATATCTCCTGTTTTAACAAGAGGTTCACAAGCAGATAAACAACTAACTAGTCCTAAAGTTGCAACTACTTTTCTTCCTCTTTTGATAAGATTATTTAATGTTTTTCCCATAGTAAATACATAACTTCAAACTATTTAAATCTTATGTTTGTTACTACGCGATAGGGAATAACTTAATTCTTTAGATATCTTACACACTTGCTTAATAAAATTTCAAAATCTTTTTCTTTTTTCCATTCTTTAACAATAAACTTTCTTAATTCTCTATGTTGTTCATATCCTGTATCTTCAACAAACCACAAATCCTTAAATTCTAAATTAAGCAAAACAGTTAATGCTTCTTTTAAGTCAGCAGTTTTTTCTTTTCCAATTTGTTTTTCAACTTTTTCCCAATAAAATTTATGAAAATATAAGTGCATAATTTCATGTCCGCAAGTTTGTAAATTCTTAGGCAAAGAATAAAATAAAGAAAACATAAATGAGAGCTCATCCGGGTCATACGGACAAGTTCCAGCAGTTGTTAAATATGCGATAATTTTTTCTCTAAATACATTTTTCATTAGTTTATCCATTCTTTTAAAAAAAGAATCCTCCATTTCTTCCCAAGTTTTCTCTACCGTTTTAATATTTATAAAAATAATTTTTGATTTGTGTAAACTTAATAAATAATCTGCTAATTTATTTTTGCATTCATCAAATTTTTTTCCCTCGCAAATTTTTCTAATTTGAGGATCAATCTGAAAATTTTTTTTAAAAGAATTTCCTATATTAGATAAATCCCAGTGATTATACAAATCTTTTTCTTTATCAAATTTAAAAATTACTTTAGTCATTTTTGATTCCTCTTATTTCTTTATCTGAATTGAATTTTAACCAAAATAATGGGCAACCTCCAGAACAAGACTCATTACAAGTATTGCATTTTTCAGAAGGATATCTTCCAATCGTTTTTCTAAATTTATTTGCCAATTCATTATTGTATAATTGAATGAACTCTTCTTTGTTAATTATTTTATCTTCATTAAATAAATTAAATAACGAAAAACCTGTCAAGTGTGTACAAGGAACAATACCCCCATTATAATCTATAACAAAATTTCCTCCATGAACTAATTGGCATGGCCCACCAGAGATTATCTTTTTCTCGATTAATTCTTTTTTTATTTCTTCTTCAAAAAAACAAAATGGGACAGGAGTTATTAATTTTAAATTTACTTCTTTATTGAATTTATTATAAATTTTTATAAAAGCATTTGAAGCTTCTTTGGGATTTATCGCATAAGAATTATTGCTTTCTTCAGATATGCATGTTCCACAAATATTAAAGCCCATATCTTTTACTCCCCTATCTTTTAGTGAATGAACTATCCTCTCTAAATTATTTATATTTTCAGAACTTATTACGGTATTTGTTGCAACATTTATTCTTTCATTCATTGCATTTTTAATCCCGCTAATTGTTTCATAATAACTCCCATAAATTTGGGTCATAGAGTCGTGAGTTAATTGATTTTCTCCTTCAATAGAAAAGGTGATATAATCAAGCCCCCTTTTTTTTAATCCTTTTGTAAAACCAACATCCTCTAATCTTCTTCCATTTGTAACCATCCCCAAAACTATTTCTGTATCTTGTATTTTTTCAAGAATTCCGTAAAGATTTCTATAAAGAGTAGGTTCTCCTCCGATAAGGATTATTCTTTTTACACCTAAGTCAGAAAGTAAATTAATTACTTCTTGCTCTTTTCGAGAGTCAAACTCTTTTAATTTATTTTCTTGAAAATTAGATGCTGCATAACACCATTTACATTTATTATTACAATTATACGTTAAAGACATCCAAGTAGTATTAAATTGTTCCATTCTCGTTAGTCACAAATTAACAATCTCGAGGATTACAATCTGTACAATGAGTACTTAAACCATACTCCTTTGCATCCGATTTGCGAGTTCCAGAATAAAGAACTGCATATCTTGGGTCTTCTAAATCTATAGGTTTTCCTTTAAGACTTATTTCTTTTGCTAAGTCGCTTAAGCTTTCCATGAAAATTATTAATTAAAGAACTATATAAATTTTATTATTGTAATTATTTTTAATTTCATTTTATCCCTTCACAACAATCATCGGTTTCATTTTTGCAACCTTTTTAGAAATTCCTAAATCATCAACAACTTTCACAACCTCGTCGATATCTTTGTAAACTTCTGGTGCTTCTTCAGCAAGTGACTTAACACTTCCAACTTTTATTTCAATTCCTTTTTTATTCAAGTCCTCTTTTATTTTCTCACCAGACAAATTATTTAATCCAAAATGTCTCGACGCGACTCTGCCTGCTCCATGAACAGTAGAACCAAAAGTCATTTCTTCTGCTTTTTTTGTTCCAACTAAAAGATACGACGCTGTTCCCATACTTCCAGGAATTAAAACTGGCTGCCCGACTTCACGATAACTTTTTGGAATTTCTTTTCTTCCTTTCCCAAACGCACGCGTCGCGCCTTTTCTCATAACTAAAATCTTTTTCTTTTTTCCGTCGATAATATGCTCTTCAAACTTTGCAATATTATGACAAATATCATAAACAACATCAACTTTTGACGACGGAAAAATCTTTTTCAATTCTTCTCTAACCCAATGTGTAATCAACTGTTTATTTGCAAAAGCAAAATTCGCAGCACAACACATCGCTTTAAAATAATCTTTTCCCAACTCTGAATTTATCGGAGCATTAATTAATTCTCTATCTGGAAGATTTTCAAAGCCATATTCTTCTTCCATTTTCTGAATATAATCCGACGCAATTTGATGTCCTAATCCTCGTGAACCGCAATGAATCATTATCACAACTTGATTTTTCTCGACGCCAAATTTTTCTGCGACATTTTTATCAAAAATTTCATCAACATATTGAACTTCTAAAAAATGATTTCCTGCCCCCAAAGTTCCGATTTGTCCAATTCCTCTATTTATCGCGCGCTCAGAAACTTTTGAAGAATCAGCGTCGGAAAGACAACCTTCTTCCTCCATATGTAAATAATCTTCCTTAACACCAAATCCTTTTTCAACTAAATATTTTGCTCCGCTTTCTAATAATTTTTTTAATTCTTTTCTTGTAATATTAAACGGACTTCCTCGCCCAACTCCCGACGGAATTTTTTTATAAAGTGCATCGCTAACTTTCTCCTTATTTTTTTCAATATCTTTTTTTGTTAAATTTGTTTTCAATAAACGAACAGAACAATTAATATCATAACCAACTCCGCCAGGAGAAATAACTCCTTTATCGACATCAAAACCAGCAACTCCCCCAATTGGAAAACCATAACCTTGATGACAATCTGGCAAAACAATCGCATATTTTAAAATTCCAGGCAAACACGCAACATTTTTTATCTGTTCCAAAGTTTTATCTTTTTTTACAGCATCCAAAATTTTCTCCGAAACAAAAACTCTCGCAGGAACTTTCATTTTTCCTTCAGAAGAAATTTCATAAATATTTTCAGAAACTTTTTTCATGTTAAAATACAGAATACAAAGTTTATATTTTTATCTTAAACATCAAGAACAACTTGAGCAATCCATTTGTTATTTTCTTCTTTAACAAACATTTCATTATATGTTACAGCTTTCACAGAATTTGTAAAATTATAACTCTCTAAACTATCACCTAAAAGTTCCGCATTCAATTTCATATCTTTAATTTTCAAATTTTTTATTCTACTTATAATCAAATTTTCTCCTTCTAATAAATAAATTATCTCCTCAAGAAATTTGTACAAGAGTGATTCAAAATCTTTTCCAGAAAGTTTTATCTTTTTTCTTTTTTCTTTTTTTATTTTTGTTTTTCCACAAATTGATTCTTTAAGTGCTAAAGCAGAATTTTCAAAAACTTTTTCAATATTTTTTCCAAATGCTTGAAATTTTATATCTGCTGTGTGCTTCAAAAATTTATATTTCATTTAGTCCAGCAAAATAAATTTATTTTTCTAAAAACTTCTTCTCCAAGAGTTGTTGTAATAGTTACAAAATTTGCATAAACATCTTTTCCTTTAATTTCTGGAGGATTACATTCACCTGTAGTTTCACATATTTTACCCTCACATTCAAGATAATTTGGTGTTCTTTCAATAATTTTATTTTTTACACTTTGAGGAAAACGCGCGTCATCCCATTCTATAGGAAGTGGTTCTACTGCCGAAGCAATATCTTCTCTAAGAGTATCACTTATTTGTATTTCTCTCAAAATTGAAATTTGAATCTGATAAACTTCATACGCAAAATTATCTCCTTCTTTACTTGAATTATTATTTAAAACAATTATCAAAAAAACTGCTACCAACATTATAGCAAAAAAAGCTTCTAAAATTTCTATCCAACCTTTTTTTGCAGAAAAAAAACTAATTCTCTTTTGTTTTCTCATCTTTATTACCATACTTTTACATTTATAAAACCTGACAAAATATTTGCATCTTCATCAACATATTGAACAGGAATTTCTTCAGCGTAAATATTTCCTGACGAAGGCGCGTCTTCCATAGCAATTAATTTTGTTCCATCATCCAGTATAAATTCAAATCCAAATTCATTCCCAGGAGAAATTTTCAACTCACTTTTTAATTTTTCATAATCATTATTATATCTTTCAATTATATCATAAAGATTCTTTTCAAAAATATATTTTCCTGTATTCACAGAGCCAATTACATATCCTTTTCTTAAAGATATATTTGATTCAAAAGGAATACTTGAGCATGAACTAATCTCATTTTCAGATAATTCATCAAATTCACGAGAATGATAAATTTTAAAGAAATTATCCTCATTATTTATTCTATTAATTGCGATGCTGAGGTCCTTCGATTGTAGTTTTGAATAAGATTCTTGAATTTGATAATCTTCATTTTTTATAATTAGTTTTGCTGGAGTTAGTCCTACTTCATCTGTATTACCAAATTCTTCAAAAGCTATCCCCGATGCAAAAAGAAAATCTGAAAGCAGGATACAATTTGTTGTAGGGTTATCAAAAATACTAACACTTATTATTGAAAAACTAGAAGACATATTTTCCATAATCGCCAATCCAATTTCATTTAATAAACTTCTTTTACTTTCAGGAGTTTCAATTGACGGATTTAAATAAACATATAAGAAAACAACAAATGTTATGAAAATTACAAAAGATAAAATCATTCCTACATGTGAACCTTTTTTATTTTTTAATATCATTTTATCCAAATAAAATACTCGAAATTGTTGAAATTAAAAAAGATAGTGCAACAAGTGCAAATGAATGTTTTAATCCTGCCCTTAATCTTCCGTCAGAAAGTTTTCCTATTGTTAATCCACTGAAAACTCCTTGAATTATCATTAAATAAAGAAATGCTTGCGAAGCGTCTAACGCTGCTGTTTCAGATGCTGCACTACTTCCACCCCCGGTCGTAAGTCCGCCACCACTTAATGTAATTGTTCCAGCCATTCCTGTTATCATCGGAATGATATAAAATTGCATTACCATTACAATTATCAAGAAAACAAAAAATATAATATAACCCTGCGTAACAAGTGTAGAAATAGTTGCTTTTCTTTCTTTCTTTAATTTATCTGAAGTATTAACTGCTTTTGCAACAGCTTCGAGAATTTCCCCAATTGTTCCCCCTGACCTTTCTGCCTGCGCAATTAAAGTTATTGTTCTTGTAACAGTTTCATTATTTACATCTTTTGCAAAAATTTCCAACGCATCTTTCAAAGGAATTCCTAATGAAATCTGATTTCCTAATTTTTCAATATGTTTACTTAAAACTCCAAATGGTTTCTTTCTCATATTTATTATACTTTTACTTATCGGAGTTCCTGTTCTTACACTTTCAACAAGGTTTCTTGTAAATTCTAAAAATAATTGTTCTTTTTC
>CAZFCT010000013.1:0-5742 GCA_964517885.1 Candidatus Woesearchaeota archaeon | reverse complement strand
CTAACTTTCATCATTACAAATAAAAGCATTAAAATCATCGGAGCAGCAATAACAACGCTAATATAAATATCCATAAATGTCTCTGCACTTTTTGTCTGTTTCTCTCTTTCAAGATGATAATCAAATAAAAGTGTCTGCGACCTTTTTTCGAAAAAACTATACAAATCTCCTCCCGAGGTAATTGTTGTAGCCAAACCATTAAATAAATCTGCAAGTTTCTGACTCGGAGATTTTAGTGCAGAATCTTTTAACGCCGTAACTAAATCATAACCATAAATATTTATTTCATTCAAAAGTTTGTTAAATTCTTTTTCTAAATTAGGATATTCTTTTGTCCTTACAATTATTCTAAATATTTTTGTTGGTTCAATTCTAGAACCAGAAATTGCTGCCATATGTACTGTTGCAAAAGGAAGTTCTATGTTAATTTTTGCTTCTAGAGATTTTCTTTCCATCGACGGATAAAAATACATAAAAAGCATCGTAGCTGCAGGCACAACAATTGGTATCCAAAATATTTTTAATATTCTTGAAAAAATATCTTCATCCATTTGAGAAATTGCAAATCCAGCATCTAAATTGAAAAAAAGAAAAAAAGTGAAAATTAAAACAGCTACAATAAACGAAATTATAAGTGTAAGAATAATAATTGAAATATAAGATACAGGAGTAATTCCCAAATTTGATTTTATTAAATCTTTTTCTAAACTAACAAATTTTTTACCTTTTGTTTTTTCCCTTACTTTCGCACCAAATAATTTATTTGCAAATTGTATATAACTACTTGGTTTTACTTCTTTAATCTTTTTTTCACTTTTCTCTTTTTTCTTTAATCTTTTCAAAACCTGTCTATCTAATTCAGGAATTTTTTCTAATGTATATTTTCTCGGTTTGTAAATTACCTTCGGCTGAATTTTCTCTTTAGGAATTATTTTTTTAATTTCTTTTTCTTTATGTTTTTCTTTTTTCTTTATTTCTGTTTTTGGAATCTCAACAGGAGAAATTTCTTCTTCAACTTTAGAAGGAGATTCTTTTTCATCTTCTTCTGATGCAAAACTTTCTAAAAATTTTCCTAATTTTTCATTCTCTCTTTTTAATGCGTTATCTAACAATCTTAAATGTGCCTCTATCATTCTCCTTTCTTCCTTATCTGCATTTTGTAAATAATTAGAAATTGAATCTATCTCTCTGACAATTTTTTTCTCTTTGGAAATTCTTCCTCTTATTTCTTCAAAATTTTCTTTAACCATTTTAATTTTTATTAATTATTTCAGAAATTTCTTCCTGAATTTGCATCATCGCTTTTCTTATTTTATTAAACTGATTATAGTTCTTTTTTCTATATTCTCTTTCCAATCTTTTTTCAGCATCTTCGAGAGAATCAATTATCTGCATTAAAAAAAAAACGTCCTCTTTTTTCACTTTTTCCTCCTAGTGAAAATTGTAAAATCTATATTTACTTTTTTCATTTAAAGAAAACGTTTTTTATATTATTAAACATTTTGAATTAAAAATCAACACCAAATTCTTTCATAACTTCATCTGGATGCTTATAATATTTTTGAACTATCTCCTGAACTTCTTCAAAACTAAATTTTTTCTTTAAATATAAATTATACAAAAGTTGTACTCTCCTACGAAATTCAAGATCTAATTCGTTAACATCCATCCCATATCTTTTTCCTATTTTTTCAAACACCTTGCTATTCTTCTTAAAATAAAATTTATCTTCTCCTGCATTCCATGTAAAAGGAGTATTTATCGTCGCAGTTCCTTCAGAATTTACATTGACAACTTCAACAATTTCTCTGAGTTTTCTTGTTTCCTCTTTTTTTACAATTGCATGAGTCATAATGCAAACACAATCAAGAACATTTAACAGCGTCGGAGAAAGTTCAATCGGAGGAGTTTCCAATCTTTTAATTAAAGTGTCTACTGAATCTGCGTGCATTGTGCTAATTGAAGAGTGTCCTGACGCCATACCCTGAAATAATACAAACGCTTCTTTACCTCTAACTTCTCCGACAATAACATAATCGGGAGCTTGTCTAAATGAACTTCTCAGGAGTGTAAATAAAGTTATTTCATTTTCTTTTTTATTTCCTGCTGAACTTCTTACAACACTCGGAAGCCAGTTTTCCCTCGGTAAATTTAACTCTCTTGTATCTTCAATACTTACAACCCTCGCTTCTGGAGGGATAAAAAAAGCAACAGCATTCAACAAAGTTGTTTTTCCAGACGCAGTTCCACCAGTAATTAATATATTCATTTTATATTGAACAAGAATCCACAAATATGCCATCATTTCTGGACATAATGTTTTAAAAGAAATAAGCTGTGTCGGTGTCCAAGGAGTTTTTGTGAATTTTCTAATTGTGAATGTTGGCCCTTTACTTGTTATATCGGGAGTATATGTTGCATTAACTCTGCTTCCGTCAGGCAATGTTCCGTCGAGAATAGGGTCTGCATAAGAAATATGTTTACCACATCGCTGTGCAAGTTTTTCAACTAAACTTTCTAATTCGTCCATTTTCTTAAAAACAACACTTGTTTTGATATTTCTATAAACTCTATGAATTACATAAACCGGACTATTCACTCCATTACATTCAATATCTTCAACAAAATAATCTCTTAGAACAGGATCAATTTCATTAAACCCAATAAAATCCCTGCACAAATAATAATATATTTTTTTATAAGATTCATAAGATAAATCTACTCCAAATTCTATTGCAAGTAATTTTAATTTTTTATCAATATATTCTAAAAGTGCGTCTTCTGTTCTGTCAATAACTCTCTCAAAATTTACCATATTTCTAACAGCTTCTGTAAAATGTTCTTTCAACTCTGTTTCTTCTGGCGTGAGGATTGGTTCTTCTATTTCATAAACTAATTCAAAAATTTTTTCATTCCAATAAACATGAACAAATGCAAACGGAGCAATTAAACAATATCTTACATCTATTTTTGTTTTGTCTATTATTTTTTGTAGCGGAGGATTTCTAGGATGAAAATCTATGTTTACTCTCTCATATTTTTCTACTCCGCTCATTATTTTCTCTTTTTTCATTTTAAATAGTAAAATCCAAAATAGGTTTTCCTAATGAATCAAATCCTTTATGAATTATTGAAATACTATATTCTGTCGACGCTGAACTTAATGATTTCATCTCATCTTTTCCCTCAATAGTTATATTATAAAATTCATCATAATTTAAAGTTAAGGTAACTAAATTTAAATCTGTTCTTTCTGTGGTTACAATAATAACACTTCCGTCGACAATTTCTTTATCGGGTTCACTGTATAAACTTTTACTTTCCATATTAAAAATAATTTTATCATTTTCTCCGTCGATTTGAATTTCACCTTTCTTTATTGTGATAGGTAAAATCCTTTGATTTCCTGCACTTCCCATAGATAAAATTGTTGAATCTATTTTTTTTAAAACATCTATTGATTGATCTAAAATAAGTTGATCTTGTAACTCTTGAATTTTTGGTCTTGCAAAAGACAGAACAAGCCCAATCATAACAAATGCAATAAGTGTGTAAATCACAGTTTCAATCCAAACCTGTCCTTTTTTATTTTCCCCTCTTTTCATATTTATATAAATAAAATTAGATTTAAATAATTATCACTATTTCTAAATAGAACATTTTCCAACACTTTCAACTTTATCTGAAACATCACAAAAATTACCATTTATCGTCGGTGCAATTTGTATCCTTTCTATTTCTCCAGTAAATCCTGTTGCTTTATATGAAAGACTTGCTTTTTTTTCAGGAAGTATAATTTGTGTTTCCCCGAAAGGATAAGTTGTCAAACTATTTATTGTTTGAGAAAAATCAGTTATATCATAAACTTTATTTTCTTTTTCAGATGTTATTGAAACTTTAACACTATCTACATCAATATCTCCAATCTTTAAAGAAAAAATAATATTATATTCATTTTCACTAATTTTTTCATAACAAGTATATTCTCTATTAATTGTTATTTTATCATAACTTCCAAAACAAGAACTACTGCTTTCAATTTGTTTATTAATAAAATTACTTATAAAACCCCAAACAGAAACAACAGCGACGAGACTAAGTGCAATTATAATTAATGTTGTAACAACAGCAGATAATCCTTTTTTAGAGTGTAATCTCTTTTCCATAATCTCCCTCGCAAGTAAATAATCTCTGTTTTCCTGCTGCAGTTCCTAATAAAATAGGATATATGGTTATTTTTTCAGAGCCATCAACTTCATCTCCAATATAAATAGATGTTGCTTCACCAGAATTTAATCCGTTCTTAGGCCAATTTCCACCGTCGTTAAATCCTTTAATTGATTTTGTTTGATAATTTCCAAAACTTCCATATTTTATCTCCAATGAAATTATCCCAAAATTTCCATTATTAACTATATCTAATGTTCCTGAAGAATAATCTGCTTCAAAAGTTACTTTTTCACAAGTTAATTCAATGTTTTCATTAAATTTAGTTATACTTTCTTTAACCATTCCTCTAAACCAGAAAAATATTATTGCAATAATCCCAATTGTGAGTGCGACGAGTAGCATTGTTGTTACAACAGGAGAAAGTCCTTTTTTATTTTTTAGATTATTTAATGAGAAAAATTTCTCTTTTTTTCTTTCTATCCTCTTTATCATTTTATTTATATGTTTTTTGAACTTTTAAATTCTTTGTTTTAAATGCAAGTTAGTGTTTCTCTAATTTCTGAATCTCCACACATCACAATTAATTTCATATCTTTTTCATATTGAATCCTCGTCGGAACAATTTCTATTCTGTAGAGGGGATCTTCACTTACATCAAAAGAAAGGAATCTCTCTTCGTTTGGGTCCAATGAATTATCTCTCCCTTCTAAAAAATCAACAGAACCTTCACCAGGTACACCTCCTACAATAATCTTTGAAGACAAATCTATTGTTGCAAGTCCTTGCTCCATTCTGTTTGTTGCATGAATATAAATTCCGTTTATACTAAATTTTCCATTATTTTTTATGGTCATATTTAATATTGAATTTGTACAATCATAATTTATTGATTTTATAAAAATAGAAGTTCCCTCTGGACAGTTTACATCTTCTGTTGGAACATAATTTTTAATCCATTGATAAACAATTATACTCATTGCTATAGAAATTGAAACTAAAAGAATATAACCAATTACTATACTCAACCCCTTTTTTTTAAACTTAAACATCGTCGCTGGTGATAACAACCTTTTCTCCTCCAAATTTTTGCCAAATAACAAAGTAGAAATTTTCTCCTTCTTTTAATTTAAATGTATAAGCATTTCCTTCTTCTCCA
This sequence comes from Candidatus Woesearchaeota archaeon, assembly GCA_964517885.1. Classification (GTDB taxonomy): domain Archaea; phylum Nanobdellota; class Nanobdellia; order Pacearchaeales; family GW2011-AR1; genus RBG-13-33-26. Next base: position 416 of record CAZFCT010000013.1, on the reverse strand, counting down.
ATTATAATTGTAACAATGCTTATTCCTTCTGAAGTTGGTGCAGGAAATTCTTGAGTTTCTTCCATAGTTGTGAGGGTTTGGCATTCTGAGTTATCATCTAATTTAATGCAAACATCTTCTTGTCCTAATTCAACTTGTTGATATCCAATAGCATAAATTTTATTAAAATTACCAAATACAAAATAAAGATTTCCTGTTTCTCCAATATACTCAACATAATTTTGTATAAAATTTTCCATAAGTTCTCTCATTTCATCTTCATCTAACTGACGATATGTTCCGTGATCTAAAACTCTCTGACTTTCAATTCCTAATTCTTCTCCTAAATCATAAAGTTTTACTGCTTCTTTTTCTTCAGTGTAATTTGTTATTGTAATAACTCCAACAGTAACGACGATTATAATTATTGCAGCAAT
>CAZFCT010000012.1:11497-13129 GCA_964517885.1 Candidatus Woesearchaeota archaeon | reverse complement strand
GCGGGAGAGAAAATGAATATAGAAAAAGTTATGAATTTTTTGAAACCAGAAAATCTTGAAGAAGTTTTGAAAGAAGCAATTGAGAAAACAGATGTTCTTTCTAGAAGATTTCGACATTGTGCTGCAAGAAGTTTAATGATTTTGCGAAACTATAAAGGGAACACGCGAAGTGTCGGAAAACAAAATATGAAATCGCATTTTGTCCTCGCTGCTGTCAGAAAAATATCCTCTGAATTTCCTATTTTAAGAGAAGCACGAAGAGAAGTTTTAGAAGATTTAATGGATATTCAAAGTGCAAAACTTATTCTTCAATGGATAAAAGAAGGCAGAGTAAAATTAAAAATCAGAGATACTCAACTTCCAAGTCCTTTCGCATTAGGAATTATTATGCAAGGGCAAAGTGATTTAATTAAGATAGAAGATAAAATGTCTTTCTTAAGAAGAATGCATGAGTTACATGTTAAAGGAATGAAAGAATAAATCGAGAATCTTAAACAATATAAACCTCCCAGATTGATTTTACTTTTGATAATGGTCTGGATCCCACATATTTATCTCGATCTTTTTTAAATTTTGTAATGTTTCTTTTATTAGTTTCTTCTTTTTTTCATCAAACTTTTTTTCATCAAGAAATCCTTTCCATGTCTTTTCTAAATACCTAAAATAAGGAGACATCCCTTGCCCAATAAGTGCTCCAATAATTACTGTCCTATTTGTTTTAGTTAATTTTGCTAGCTTATCTATAATTTCTAAAATTTCTTCATTTAAATCTAGAGAGATTTTTTTCATGTTTTTAAAAGGGGTTTCAGATGTTTCTTTCATTTTACTCTTTTAAAAAATTTATTAATTTATATACAACCCAGGGTGGTAAAACTATAATTAAACCTAGTGTCATAAATATTGTTTCTGCTCCGTCTATAATCTCCCATAAACCCATATTTAAATAATATTTTTATATTATTTAAATATTTCTATTTTCTAACAACTTTTTTAAAATTCCCTTTCATCAACTAAAATAAAAAATAAAAAATAAATTTGTGTTTACTTATTTGGCATAAGTACTTTTAGAACACCTGCAAGAACAAGAATCCACCCAATAAAAACTGGCCAACTCATCATAAACCAGTAAATGTTTCCGAGAACAAGTGTCCCAAGAACAATTAGAGCAAATCCTTTTCCTCTAGTGTCCATTTGTGATTTCACAACTCCTTTTTTCATATTACACCTCCTAAAAAATATAAGATTTTTTTATTTTTAAATTTGTCGAATATCAAATGCCATACTTTATATAGCAAAATTTCTTCTTAATTAAACAACTGGAAGAGATTTCTGTTGAAATAAATACAACCGAGGATATAATGGGATATAACGATTCAAGACAAGGCGGAAACACTTTTACTAGCGAACCTAGAGAAATGCACAAAGCAATTTGCTCTGAATGTGGTAAAGAATGTGAAGTGCCTTTCAAACCTAGCAACGGACCAGACGGAAAACCAAGACCAGTTTTTTGTAAAGAATGTTACGCTAAGAAAAAACCAAGAAGATACTAAAAATATTTTCTATACTATTTTATTTTTATTTATTTTTAAAATAAATCCCACCCGCCTTTCGCCCTGATAAAAAATTAAAAAA
>CAZFCT010000012.1:0-11397 GCA_964517885.1 Candidatus Woesearchaeota archaeon | reverse complement strand
GAACCCCGATCACTTCGACCGCAACGAAGTATTCTATCCATTAAACTATAAGGGCACAAAAATCAAGCGATTAGTTTTTTAAATATGTTATCTTCGTAAAAATATGAAACATCTATTCTTAGGAAAATCAATTTTCTTTCCAGCAGAAGGAATTCTCGCAATCGGAGATTTACATCTTGGTTTTGAATACTCTTTGCAACAATCCGGAATTCTTGTTCCAGAACAACAAATTGAAGAAATAAAAGAGGAACTAAAAAATATTTTTGAAGAACTAAAAAAGAAAAAACTAAAATTAAAAAAAATAATTTTCATAGGAGATTTAAAACATTCTTTCTCTTACAAATGGAAAGAAAAAAATTACTTCAACGATTTAATGAAATTTTTAAAAGAATATCTTCCTGAAAAAAATATAATTTTAATAAAAGGAAATCACGACACAATTGATTATTCTTTCGGGGACAAACTAAAAGATTATTTTATCTACAAAAATTTAGCTTTTTGTCACGGACACAAATTCTTTCCAGAAGTTTTCAAAGAAAAAGTTAACACAATTATTATGGGACATTTACACCCTTCAATAATTTTGTCAGATAAAAAAAATATCAAAAGAGAAAAATACAAATGTTTTCTTGTTGGAAAATTCAAAAATAAAAAAATTATAATTCTCCCAAGTTTTCTAGCAACAATTGAAGGAACAACAATAAATAGTTTAGATTACGAATATCAAGATTACTTTTCAATAATTCCAATAAAAAACTTACTAAACTTTAATGTTTTTGTCGTCGGAGAAAAAGAAAATTATAATTTCGGAAAAATAAAAAATCTAATTAACTAACACTATGATGTTTTGTATGAATAATTGGTTTAGGGAAAATTGCTTCTCTTAACTCTCTTATAAAATCTCCATCTTTATAGACACCAACTTCCCTAACTTCTCTAACTTTTGGCATTAATATAAAATAAAATAAAAATCTCATCAAAGTACTTAATAAAAACAAAAATAAAATTGGAGTTATTCCAAAAAAATTGAACTCTAAATTTGCAATTATTCCTCCAAGTATTGCTCCAATAAAAATAGCAATTCCATTGTAAATATTATAATAAGAAATACACAAACTAACTTTTTCTCTGGTAACAGCGTCGTAAATAAAATTTCTAGTGCAAAGATTAAATCCAGATAAGATAAATCCAGAAAATATTTCAACAACAAATAAATAAACTACTGTCGGAGCAATTCCAAATTTCAAAATAAATATACTCAAAAACCATAACAACGGAACCAAAGGAATCAAAAGTCCAGCCCATTTCAAAACTTTCAAGTTTCCATAACTATCTGCAAATTTCCCCCAAAATGGAACAAACACTAAACTCCCTAAAATTCCAGCAATAATAATCAATGTCCAAATTAAATAATTAAATTGCAAATCTTTCAAAATATAAACTGAGAAAAAAGGAGTCGCAATATATCTGCCGAATGTAATCAAAGCCATTCCCAAAGTAAATTTCCCAAAATTACTAACAGGAATTTTTTTAGTAAATTGTAACAAACTAAAATAATGTTCGCTCTGAAGTTTTAGTGGGGGGTCATAATGTTTCTTAAAAAGATAAGCAGAAGTAATCCTCGCAAAAAACGCAATTCCAAACAAAATTGAAAAACCAAGAAATAAATTTATCTTACTAAAATAATTTAATAAAAATCCGCATACAAGCATTACTATAAGTCCTGTAAAATCTAAAATCCTTGTTCTGTTTCCAAAATAATTTCCTCTATCTTTTTCAACATCATCTTTCATTAAAGAATTCCACGCCGGAGAAATAAAAGAACCAAAAATTGTAATTAATGTATAAAATAAAATTACAAGTGTTGCACTAATAAAAGGATTAATTTCTTCGTAAAAAAATAAATACCCGACGAGAATCAAAGGAATCCACATTAATGCTTGAAGTAAAACTCCAAAAATAATTACCCTTCTTCTTGAAAATCTTTCAATCGCTTTGTGAGTAAATAATTGCGAAAAAGTTCCGAGCAAAGTTGAAACAGAAGTCAAAAAACCAATCTGAGCATTGTTCGCCCCGACAGCTAGCGCATAAGGTGTGATATACCTAGTTCCAGCACCGTCCATAATCCCTGCAAAAACCCCTTCCTTAATACTTAACTTTTTAGTTTTCTCTCTTAACCCAAAATCACCCTTTTCCATATTATAAAAATAATTCCTAACTTTTAATACTTTATTAAATAAAATTATATAAAGAAACCAACATTTTATTCCTCATGACAGAAGAAAAAAAAGAAATACAATCACGTTTAGTTGAAAATAAAGGGAAAACAAAAAAAGAAGAATTAACAGATATTCTAAAAATAATCTCTCCTGGAACTTTTTTTCGTTCTGCAATCGAGGGAATTCAGAAAGCCAAAAACGGCGCGATAATCGTTGCTTATAATGAAATTATGCAAAATCTTTTTGAAGGGGGTTTTAAATTAAACACGCGAGCAACAGCACAAAGAATAATTGAATTAAGTAAAATGGACGGTGCGATAATTTTATCAAAAGATTTGAAAAAAATTCTTTATGCAAATGTTCTCTTAACTCCAAATAATTCAATTCCTTCAGACGAAACTGGGACAAGACACAAAGCAGCAGAGCGAATAGCAAAACAAGCAAACACAATTGTCCTAACTGTTTCTCAAAGAAGAGGAGAAATCGCTTTATTTTATAAAAATTTAAAATATGTAATCAAAGATACCAACGACATAATAAGAAGAGCAACAGAAACTCTGCAAATTCTTGAAAAACACAGAGAAGTTTTTGAAAAAAATCGAAAAGAACTTGACGAAGAGGAAATTAAACAACGCCCTAAATTAATTCAAGCATTATTACTAATTCAAAGAGGGGTTATGATTATGAAAATTTCTGGAATTTTAAAAGAACATATAATTGAACTTGGAATTGAAGGACTTATCGTAAAATCTAGGTTTAAGGAATTACTCCATAGGGTTGAAAAAGAATCCGACAACGTGATAAAAGATTATTCTAAACTTGGACTTTCAAAAACAAAAAGAATAATTTCAATTTTAAGTTACGACGAACTACTTGATTTAGAAAACATAAGAGAATGTTTAGGACTTTCAACAAATTCCGAAATTGCAAATCCAAAAGGATATCGTCTTTTAGAAAAAGCAGGAATTTTTGAAAAAGATGCAGGAATTTTAATAAAAAATTTCAAGAATTTAGCATCAATTTTAGAATTAAAAAGAGAAGATTTAATTCCATTTTTTGAAGAAGAAAAAGTTAATGAAATTTTTGAAAAGATTAGTCATATAAAAGATTAAATGGGCGCGGAGGGAATCGAACCCCCGCATGCTGCTCTCTCTGCAAATTTGCTGAGAGATGAAATCTCAGATTTGCTCTGGAGGCAGCCAGTCTACCATTAGCCTACGCACCCTTAAACCCTAAAGAAAACTCTAATTTTTAATTGTTTTTATTCATCTTTTCTATTTCCATAATCTCATCATCAGAGATAGAACATCCATTAAATTTCAAAGCATAAAGCAACGCATCAAGAATTTGAGCATTATGATTTTTTAATTTTACAATTCCTTTTTTATAAGCAACATAAATAAGTTCTGCTGAACGAATAAACTTCTGATTATATTTCTTAAAATCTCCTGTTTTCGCTTGAACTTTCATATGCATTTTTTTTGTAAGCAAAGATTCTAAATTCTCTGGCTTCTCAACTAAAACTCTAATCGTCCTTTCATCTACAGCAATAACATTTTCTATACCTTTTTCTCTAAGAATTTTACCTAACGCAATACACGACGCTTCCCCAGAAGCAATTATCTTAATAGTATTTCCTCTCGCATAAAATAAATTATTTGCAGAATTCTTTACTTCCTCAGTAATCTTTGCAACTTCAGTGTCATCAATTCCAATGTCAGAAGGCATTTCAATAATTTTTTCATCAAGAAGTTCTTTAATTTTTAAAGCTTCAAGCATAAATCTTTTTATTGTTAAAGGTTTGTCAATAATTTCTTTTTTTACTTCCTGCGTTATCAAAAATTTTCCATTAAATATTTTTTTTAATCCACGAAATTCCTCAAGCAATCCATTCATCGCAAAATTAATTATTGTTCCAGCGTCGAAGATAATCGCTTTTTGAAAATTCATTGAAACATCTCCATTGCGAGTTTAACTCTTTTTTTAACATCTACAGTTTTATTCTGTGCTATCTCAGAAATTTCTGGTTTTTGTCCTACATAACTCGCGAGTTCAAATAAAGTAACTCCCAACAAACCAGCAGTCTGCTCCATAGAAATCCCATGTTCATAAATTTTAGACGCTTTATTTATCTGAGCTTTTCTAAAAACATCTTGGATATATTCTTTTAATTTCCCAGAAATTTTTTCTATTTTTTTTCTTATAATTTCCAGATTTTTTCTAACAGAATTATCATCATTTTTCTTTAGCGCAAAAATTATATTATCAATTACCTTAACATAAGTTCCATAAAAATCTTTCCAACCCGGAAGTTTTTTGTAATTTTCTCTATCTAAAATTTTACTTAAAGAATAAACTATAACTGCAACAGCAATATTATCTGGGTCCTGCGTGAGCGAAGCAGTATTGTTCGTTTGGTTACTCAAACTTTTTATCTTCGCAGAATCGCCCTTTTTTATCGCTTCTTTTGTCTCCTCAAAAATCCGCAATATATTCTCTTTTTCTTGCATAACATAAGTAAGAAATTATTATTAATAAATGTTAAGTTTTTATATTTCCTTTTTTTAATTAAATTATGAAATCAGTAATTTTAGATACAAATTTTATTTTGTCGTGTGTGAGGAAAAAAATTTATTTTTTTAATGAAATAAAATTTTTAGGACTGAAAATAATTATCCCTATTCAAGTAATCAAAGAATTAGAAAGCCTCACTTCGAAAGGAAAAACAAAATTCCGCGAAGAATCAAAATTATCTCTCGCACTTTTGAAAAAAAATTCATTTGAAAAAATAGATTTGCAAATAAAAAACGTCGACAACGGAATTGTAAAATTTGCAAAAGAGCACGAAGATTACATAATTGCTACATTAGATAAAGAAATCCAAGAAAAAATAAAGAATAATAAATTGATTATAAGAGGAGAAAAAAAACTAGATATCTTATAACTCTAACGATAAGGTTTTTAAACCAATTTTTGCTATAATTTTTAGAATGTTTTATTTAATTGAAGTTGAAGATTATATAAGAGTAGAACCTAAATTATTCGGGCTGCCTACTATGGAATCTGTTGAACAACAACTTAAAGAAACATACTCAGATTTTTACGACAGAGAAATTGGAAAAGTTATTGCAATTATCGACGTGCTTGAAGTCGGCGAAGGTGTCATAATTCCAGGAGATGGAGCAACTTATTATCGTTCAAGATTCAAACTTCTTGTATGGAAACCAGAACTTCAAGAATTAGTTTACGGAACAATCGCAGAAATCACAAACTTCGGTGCGTTCATAGATTTAGGAGTTATGAAAGGAATGATTCACATTTCACAAACAATGGACGACTTCGTAAGTTTCAGTAAATCAAACGCATTATTAGGAAAAGCCTCAAAACGAAATTTGAAACAAGGAGATTTATGTTTAGCAAGAATCGTCGCTATATCTCACAAAGGCGGAGAATTGAAAATAGGATTAACAATGAGACAACCCGGATTAGGAAAATTAGAATGGATTAAAGAAGACGAAATGAAAAAACAAAAAGCTACTCAAAAAGCATTAAAAGACGAAGAGAAATCAGCAAAAGGAGGCAAGAAGAAAAAATAAAATGGTAAAACAAAAAGCTTGCAAAATCTGTAATACTATTTACGAAGAAGAAAAATGCCCAAAATGTGGTTCAAGAGAATCAACTGATAATTTCAAGGGAAGAATTGTTGTGTTAAATCCAGAACAATCTGAAATTGCTCCAAAATTAAATCTCAAAAGTAAAGGAAACTTTGCAATTAAAACAAGATAATGGAAGAAATTAAAATAATTAACGAAAAAACAAACCCTTTATTTAACAGAAAAGAAGTTGAATTATTAGTTTCTGCTGATTCAAATCCAAAAACAAAAGAAGCAGAAGAGCTCGTCGCTAAACAATTTTCTTCAAATTTAGAAAATGTAAAAATAAAAAAAATTAGTGGAAATTACGGAATAAAAAAATTTACAATCACAGCAAATATTTATGATTCTAAAGAATTAAAAGATAAAACTGAAATTAAACCAAGTAAGGAGAAAAAAGCTAAAGCTTAATTTACAATGGCTAAAAAGAAATCAATTAAAAAAGGCAAGAAACCGCATAAGAATAATCCAACAAGTAAGAAATATTCAAAATACAAAATCGAAGGTGACAAAATAACTCACGAAAAATTCTGTCCAAGATGCGGACCAGGAGTTTTTTTAATGAATTCTAAAGGAAGATTGTATTGTGGAAAATGTCATTACTCTGAATTTGAGAGTAAGAAAGTTGAAGAAGTAAAGAAGAAATAATTATTTTCTAAAATTAATAATCGTGCCAAAATTTAGATTGGATTTTATTAATCTTGAAGAATAAAAGAGGAATATAAACCCTAGGAGGTTCTTCAAGTTGATCAAAAAGATAACCTGAAGCCTCTCCTGGGGAAAAAGAGGTGATATTAGATTGAATATCAAGTCCTATATAAACCTTTCTGTTTTGTTACTTTTAGAAAATGACAACCATTAGTAAACATAAAGTAGTAAATAATATATTCAAAAACGCTTATTTTAGGCACTACTTTTCACAATTATTAGGCACTACTATTTTTTCAAAGTTAAAATCTCTCTAAAAATAAGATTTTCTTCTCTATATTTTTCTAAATTCATAACTCTAATAACTTTGTTAAACTGCTCTAAAAAAATTGGTTTCCCCTTTTTTCTTCCAAGATACAATGAAACATGAGAATATTGGTCTCGTAAAATTTCTGCTCGACTATTTAGAAAAGTTATTCCAACAAGCGAACCATATTCAATGTTTTTGTTTTTAAAAAAATCATAATCTATCTCTTTAGGAAAAATAATTTTCTTTTCTCTCATCTTCCATACATGAGCAATTGGAAATTTATTTCCGAAAATAAATTCAGAACTCAATCTTGCATAACGCGAACAATAAGAATCAGGAACATCCTCTTTAGAAAAATAAGGAATTTCCAAATTTAATCCTTCATCTAACAAAATATTTTCTATTCTTATTGGTTTAATCATTAAATTAAATAAAACTTTTATTTTTTAAATTTCACTACTTTTATAAAATTCATTTTCATAGATTAATCATGGAGATAGACGAGAACCAAGGAAAAAAAGAAGAAATTCAAAAATCTAGCGTCGGGCAAGACCAAATTCACGATTTACTATTCAACCGCGAAATCGGATGGCAAGATATTATTTACGATTTGATTAACACAGAACAATTAGATCCCTGGAACATTGATATTATTATTTTGTCTGACAAATATCTAGATAAAATAAAAGAAATTGAAGAAGAAGATTTCTTTGTCTCAAGCAAAGTTCTACTCGCTGCATCTCTACTTTTAAGAATAAAATCTGAAATCTTGTTAAATCATTATATAAAAAGTATTGACGACGTTTTATTTGGAAAAAAAGAACCAATAAAAATCCAACTTGAAAGAATAGAATTAAACGAAGATATTCCAGAATTAATTCCTCGAAGTCCTATGCCTCGTTTTAGAAAAGTTAGTTTGAAAGAATTAATGGAATCCTTAAACAAAGCAATTATCACCGAAAACAGGAGAATAAAAAAAGAAATAGTTTCCAAAAATACTTTGCGTGAAAGTTCATTCTCACTTCCAAAAAGAAAATTTAGTATTAAGGATAAAATAAAAGAAATTTATAGAGATTTAACTGGTTGGTTTAAAGAAAAAAAAGAAGATAAAATCACTTTTGAAAATTTCGCAAAAAATAAAGAAGAAAAAATAATTTCATTCCTTCCATTATTATACCTTGAAGATCAAAAAAAGATTTGGTTAGACCAAAAAAATCCTTTTGATGAAATTAATATTTGGTTAAGAGAAGTTTTCTTTGAAAAAAATGAAGACCCTTTTGCAGAATTAAGAAAAGAAGCAGAAGAATTTGATAAAAATTTTAAAGAAGAATTATCCGAGATTTCTGAGGAAATAACCGACGACGAAAGCTAAAATTGCAGCAGTTCCACCAATTAAAAAAGTTTGAATTGCAGATTTTATTTTTGATTTTTTTGTAACTTTTCCTTTAATTGCTCCAATAATTAACATAGCAATCCCAGTAAGAAAAATAGAATATGTAAATTGCATTCTAATTAAATAATCATTTTTTGTAATTGCTGCAATCACAAATGAAATTAAAGGAATAATTCCTATTATAATAAATGAAAAAAATGTTGTAACTGCAGTTTGTGACGCATTTGCTTTACATTTTAAAACATCATTTCTCGATTTTGTAGATAAATAATTTGAAACTGCCATTGAAAAACCATCCGCAATTAAATTTGCAAATCCTAAAATTAAAACAATCGACGAAGATAAAGATGCTCCAATCACTCCTGAAACAACAGCAAAAGTTGTAATTGCTCCATCTGTTCCCCCATAAACAAACTCAGGAAGAAAATGACCTTTCCTCTTTTTCATAATTCTTTCAAATAAAAAATCTATTTAAACTTATTTAATTATATCAGTAAATGAAATTAGGAATTTTATTCTCTGGCGGAAAAGATTCAGTTTATTCAGCATATCTTGCAAAAAAATTAGGACACGAACTAACTTGTTTAATTTCTATATTCTCAGAAAATAAAGAATCCTACATGTTTCACACGCCGTCGATTTCAAAAACAGAAAAACAAGCAGAATCAATGAAAATTCCAATAATCATTCAGAAAACAAAAGGAGAAAAAGAAAAGGAATTAAAAGATTTAGAAAAAGCAATCAAACTTGCAATTAAAAAATATAAAATTGAAGGGATTGTTACAGGAGCAATTCAATCTGTTTATCAAAGTTCACGAATACAAAAAATTTGCAACAAATTAAAAATAGAATGTTTCAATCCTCTCTGGCAAATTAATGAGAAAGAATACCTTGATGATTTAATAAAAAATAAATTTAAAATTATAATTACAGGGGTTTTTGCATATCCTCTCGACGGAAAGTGGCTCGGAAGAAAAATTGACAAAAAATTTGCAAAAGAAATAAAAGAATTAAATCAGAAATATAAAATTTCTATGATTGGAGAAGGAGGAGAATTTGAAACATTTGTCATTGATTGTCCTCTTTTTTCTAAAGGACTAAAAATAAAATCTTTTAAAGATATTAAAGAAGGAGAAAATTCTTTCAGAAGAGAAATAGAAATTCAATAACTTCAAATGAAATTGAACTCTTAATATAATTTATAAAATATATGTTCTTATATATACAATGGACGAAAATAAATTTATGTTGGTTTCAATGGAAGACGAAACATCAAAATCTGTTGCAGAAGTTCTTGGAAGCAAGACATGTAAAAAAATAATTAATTATCTTTCTGAAAAAGAAGCAAGTCAAAAAGATTTATCAGACGCATTAGGAATTCCTATGAATACTTTAGATTATAACATAAAAAAACTTTTAGATTCTGGATTTATACAAAAAAAGAAAAACTTTTTCTGGAGCAAGAAAGGAAAAAAAATTATTATGTATGAACTTTCAAATAAATCAATTATTATCTCTCCAAAAAAATCAACCGGTGAAAAAATAAAATCAATTCTCCCAGCAATTATTTTAACAGCAGTTGGAACATTTGCCATCGGAGTTTTTGAAAAAATAAATTTTGCTTCTAGAAATTTACAAACTCCTCAATCAATGAGCGATGCTTCTTTTGGAGTAGAAATGGTTTCAAAAATTCCAGAAACTCCGACAATGATTACTCCACAAACATTTCCTTTATGGGGCTGGTTTTTATTAGGTTCAATAATTTCTATTCTTATAATTGCAATAATAAACTGGAGAAAATTATAATGAAAAAAATAAAATTTATAGAAATGAAAGGAGGTTTACAAAATGAAAAAAGAAAATAACGCAATTGTGATAACATCTATAATTGCAGGAGTAGTTTTGCTGATTGCTCTTTCAGCAATGTTTTTATTTACAGAATCAACTTCAAGAGATGTAGTTACAGTTACTGGAATGTCAGTAATAAAAGCAACACCAGATTTAATTGGGGTTTACTACACAATTGAAACAAAAGGTGCAACAAGTGCTGAAGCAAGTTCTGCAAATACAATAATTTTAACAAGTTTAAAGAACACATTAATTGCACAAGGTTTTTCTGAGGAAGATTTGAAAACAGAAAGTTTCAATGTTTATCCAAATACCTATTGGGAAAATGGAAAACAAAAACAAGATGGATATATTGCATATCACTCTTTGAAGATAGAACTTCCAATTGAAGATATTGATAAACTAACTTCTGTTATCGACGCTGGTGTTAACGCTGGTGCAGGAATTAGTTACATTAATTTTGAACTAACTACAGAATCTCAGAATGAATACAAAGCACAAGCATTAGAATTAGCTGCTAAGGATGCACAAATAAAAGCTGATGCTGTCGCGTCTGGATTCGGGAAAAGAGCAGGAAGATTAATTTCTGTTCAAGTAAGTGAATTTGGATATTACCCTTGGAATATTTATTCTTCAAGAGGAGGAAGTGTATCTGAAGACGCAGAAGTTGCAAAACAAGCTGCAATGAGTATAAGTCCTAGTGAAGAAGAAATCTCTGCAAGTGTTTCTGCAACGTTCAAACTTCAATAAATTTTTATATTGTTTTTTTCTTTCTTTTTTATGATTTTATTAATCTCAACCTGTCAGGAAACTCTTCACAATTTAGAATTTGTAAAACCTGTTGAAGATATTTTAAAAGAAAATAAGATAAAATATTCTACAAAACATTATTCTAAATTATCTAACAACGATTTAAAAAAAGCAGATAAAATTATAATCTGTGGAACTGGTTTGAAAGATTTTCAATTAATGGATAATTTAAATAAATTTGATTGGATAAAAAATTTTGAAAAACCAATTTTGGGAATCTGTGCAGGAATGCAAATTATTTCTATTATTTTTGGTTCAAATTTTAAGAAAAAAACAGAAATTAGTTTTTATGAAGAGAATTTTACAAAAGAATTTTTATCTTTGAAAGGAGAGAATAAAGTTTATCTCTTGCATAATTATTATGTTACATTACCAAAAGAATTTGAAGAATTTACTAAAAGTAAAATACCAAAAGCAATCAAACACAAATCAAGAGAAATTTACGGGGTTTTATTTCATCCAGAAGTTAGGAACAAATTTTTAATAAAAGAATTCTGTGGAATTTAAGAAAACTTT
>CAZFCT010000011.1:0-14940 GCA_964517885.1 Candidatus Woesearchaeota archaeon | reverse complement strand
GTTGTTATTGCTATATTAATAGCTGTTTCAACTTTGTTGATTCCTATCCCGTTTCTTACAAAATATAGTAGTTTTATTTATTTAATATTAGTAATTCTTGGAATAGTTGTTGGAGGTTCTATAAATACAAATAATAAAGATTCTCAAACATTTCTTTTAGCAGGAGTAATTATTGTTTTAGTAAGTAGATTTGGAATGGATAGTGTTACAGGTTCGTTAATCGGTGTCGGCGGAGGAGAAACCGCGTCGAGGATTTTTTCTTCACTATTGGCTTTGTTTGTTCCTGCGACAATTGTAGTTGCAATAAAAACTGTTTTTGGAATCGCGAGAGTTTAATTATTTTATCAAATTTTCTAAATCAGAAATATTAATTACAGAAGAATCAAAATCCATTCTTGGACAAGCTGTGTTTACCCAAGAATCTATATCAAAATTTTCAAATTCTTTTATATTAATCTCATTTGATAAAAAGAAATAATTTTTTTTATTTTTTAATTTCTTAGAAACAGAAATTGCTCTTTTGAAATTTTCTTGCCCTGGTTTTGTTGAAATTAAAATCCCAGTTTTTTCAGAATTTAAAAATTTCAAATAAGAAGATTTTTTATTTTTCCTTAAAATTTCTATTTCCTGTTCTGAAATTTTTTCTAAATTATTATTTTCAAAAAGATAAATTGGAATTTCTGAATTTAACGCAAGAGAAATTGCATGAAATTTTCCAGATGAAACTAATAAAACAGCTTCGGTATTTTTTGTAAAATTTGGATTTGAACATCCCAAAACTTGAATAAAAGAAGTTACGATGTGTTTTTCTGAAAGAATTTTTTTTATTTTTTCTGCAACATCTTTATACTGAATTGAATAAGCAATTGCTAATTTTTTTGGAAGTTTGAGAGATTGAATTTTTTTAAAATCAATATCTAGATTTATTTTTGCTGGAATAAATAAAGTTTTCATAGATTATTTAGATAAAATATAATTATAAAGTTTTAGAATTATTCAAACTTGTTTGGTTTTCTTTCTGGTTCAGAAGATGTTTCGTCTCTTTGAATTTTTGCGAAAGGAGGTGTAACAATTAATAAGTTTTCACCGAAACCAGCAATATTTCCTTCAAGAGCATCAGTTGTTTTCTTAACTTTTGAAACTGCTCTTTTTAACTCAATTGGATCTTTTTGTTTAAGGACTTTAATATCAATTACAGCAATAGTATAACCTTCTCTTAAAGAATTTAAAATTGGAGTAATATCTTCGTATTTTTTTAAAACAAAAAGTTTTACAACAACTTTATTGTCTCTTTCTTCTTTGTCTAAATCAATTTCGAGGTAATCTTCTTGAACATCATCTTTCTTTGAAGAAAGCGCTCTTTTGAATTTTTCAAACACCATATTAATTTTAGAGACAGGACATTTATAAAGATTTCGTAATTTTATTTGATATATCTCAATGATATATTTATCGTCGGGAATTATTCGTTTTTAGAACTAGAAATTTTTTCTCTTAGCTTTTCTATTTGTTCAGTTAAAGAAGATTCTTGTTTTTCTACAGATTTTATTCTTAAATCTAAAATTTTTTTCTTATCTTCAAGTTCATTACGAATCTTAGATTTTTCAGATTTAATCATTAATTGTCCAATAATTTTGAAAACTTCATCGCCAGATTTTTCTAATTCTTCAATTGCAGAATCTGTTTCTGCTAATTCCATTTGGAAAGCTTGCTTTTGAAAAATAGAATTTTGTAATCTCTGTTCTAAAATTTGCATTTCTTGAATTTCGTTGTTATTCATTTTATTATTATGTGATTTATTTATTCTGCTTTTATCTTCTTAGTTTTTGTTCTTGGTTTGTAAAAAATCTTGCTTCCACAATGTGGGCAAACAAATCTTTTATCCAAGTTGTTACTAAGGATTTTCTTCTCACATTTGAAACATTTGTATGTAACCATTTTATTTTTTTCCTAAGTAGTAAGTATCTGAAGCGAATTTTTTTCCGCATCTCGGACAACTCCAGATTCCTTTTGAAACTCTTTTAACTCCGAGTTTTCCGCAAAAAGGGCAGGGTTGTTTTTTTCTTTGTTTGTCTTCGACATTTGCAAGTTTTGTTTTTACACTTCTACCGTATCTTGCTCCGAATCTTCCTGCTGCTCTTGATTTTTTTGATTTTGATGGCATTTTTTGTTTTTTGTTTTTTAATTTATTAACTACGAATGGGGATACCCGGATTTGAACCGGGGTCGTCAGGTCCCAAACCTGAAAGGCTACCAGGCTACCCCATATCCCCTTGATAAAGGGAGCGAATGTTAATTTATAAATTTTTTATTTTTTCTTCGCAGGGGCTGCTGGCGTAGTTGTTGCAGGCACAGATTCTTTCTTTGCTGCTTCAGCAGTTTCCTTAGCTGCCTGCTCTTGTTTTATTAATTTATCTTGTTCTTTCTTAACTTTTGAAAAAAATTCTTCTAATTCCTGTTTCTTTTCAGGAGAAGTTTCTGTTTTTTCTGATTTGATTTCTTCATCATATTTTCCTTCATCAATATCTTGTTCAATTTCTGTGGCGGGTTTATTTTCAACGAGAATTCCTAAACTTGCACAAGTTCCGACAATTGTCTTAACTGCTGATTTTAAATCTTTACATAAAAGATTTTGATATTTTGCTTTTGCTAAAGAAATTATTTGTTCAATAGATGCATTTGCTGTTTGAAATTTTTTTTGCGTGCCAGAACCTTTTTCAATTTTCAATTCTTTTTTTAATAATCCTGAAACTGGTGGGGAGAAAACTTTTATTTCAAATTCTTTTGTCGAAGGGTCCACATCTAACTCTACTGGGACTTGTATTCCTGAAAAAGTTTTTGTTGCTTCATTTACTTTTTGAATAACATTATTTACAGGTATTCCCAATGGTCCGAGTTTCTGACTAAGTGCAGGACCTGGTTTCATTGCTCCACCGTCGACAAGTAATTTAATTTGCATCTTCTTCTCTCCTTATAACTTTAATATTATCTAATTTAATTGTAACAGGCAACGGAACAACTGCTCCGAGTAAGCTTACTACAACTTCTTCTTTCTGTTTATCTATTCTTAAAACTTTTGCTTTTTCGCCTTTCAGCGTCGAGCCAGTCATTTCTACAATATCTCCTTCTTGTATTGAAATATTTTCAACAGAAGGTTCCATCATATTTTTTATTTCTTCGTAATTTATTGTTTTACCAATTATTCCTTTAACATAAGGCAAATCAAATGCAGCTTCTTCAGCAGATTCTCTATTTTCAGCCTCGAGAAAAATGTATCCTCTTAATCCGTGCGGACGAAAAACTGAAAAAACATTTAAGCTTTTCTTTCCTGCCCTGTCTGCAATCATATCAATGACTCTTTCTTCTTTGTTTGTTGTTACCTTTACTATAAATATCATTTTCTATTCAGCTCCGTCTAAGATATAAAATCTTAGAAAGATATAATTTATTTGAAAATGAGGTTTATAAATTTTTGGGGGTTAATTGGGAATCATATCCTCATAAGAATTATTTGTTAAATTTTGAGTATTTGTTCCATCTGCATTCATAGAATAAATTTCAAAATTGCCATCTCTATTAGTTGTAAAATAGATTCCATTCTTCGACCAAGAAGGCCATAAATCCTCAGAAGGATTATTAGTTAACCTTTTAATATCACTCCCATCAGAAGAACGTATAGAATAAATTTCAAAATTGCCGTCACGATTGGAACAAAAAACAATTCTCTTTCCATCTGGAGACCAAGAAGGATTCATATTATAAATCCCTCTTCCTGTGAAGGTTAGTTGAGTCAATCCCATTCCTGATGAATAAATTTTATAAATATTTAACCCCCCATCTTTTGAAGAAACATAAGCGAGTTCTCCTTCAGAATTCCAACAAGGCTGTCCTTCGCTTCCACTTTGTTTTGTTAAAGGAGATTGAATAACACTCCAATAAATATCTCCCATAATTTCAACAGGAGATGCCAGGTGGATTTTGTCTATCCCTGTCCTATTTGAACGTAAAGCAAGAGTCTCATTTATAATATAAGAATGAGTAGGATCTCCATTTGTAGATGAACCTGAAATTATTAATCTTTCTTCAGAGCCATCTTTTTTCATTCGGTAAATATCGTCTCCTTTTTCCCCGCGATTAGAAACAAAGAAGATTGATTCCTTATCTTGAGACCAACGAGGATATCCATCGGGGAAAGTGTTATCTGTTAATCTCTGAACATTAGAACCATCTGAATCCATAGAATAAATTTCAGAATTGCCGTCACGATTTGAAGCAAATACTATTTTTTCTAAGGGAAGAGAAGGATCATTTTCTAAATTTTGTCCACTTGCGGGTCTTGTTGAATTATAATGTTCTGCAGGTGTAAGTGCCGCAAAAGAGAGATCTCCAAGAACTGTTTTAGGATAATCTTCTTGCCATAAGGTAGTTAAGCCATCTCCATTATTTACTCCTGCAAGTTCATATGCTTTTTCTGCAAGCCCAACACAATTAAAGAGATTTGGGCCTTTTACTAAAGAACCTTGCAACATTCCATAAAAAACACCAATAGTTTGTCCCCAAGCATAAGGTTTTCCAATTTGGGATTCAACATAATTTACAATTGTTTCTCTTTGCTGTGAAGTTAATGTACCAGAGTCAGGTTCTCTTGCCCCCATAAATTGATTATTACCGCTAAAAGATTTTAATTGATTTTCAAAAGTTTCTGTAACATTCGGAATATCATAATAAGAAAATTGAACCCCTTGTTCAAGAGCTTCCACAACATTATATCTTTTGAATTTTTTTACATCATCAGATGCTAAACCAGACCAATATTCTTTTTCACCAACATAAATTCCAACATGTCCAGGCATCCAATTATCTTTTAGATTTCTATCACCCTCTTTCCAAAAGGCACCTGTTGTATAAATTAAATCTCCAGGTAAGGGAGTTCCTAAATCAGAAGGAGGGACTGAAGAAAGGAAAGTTATAGCATAATAACTAAAATGGTTTATTTTTGCTGTGATAAGGTTATCCTCTTTATTGTGTGAAAGGATATCCATTTCAATCCATCTATTTGAAGATTTATTATAACCAAATAATTTCAAATTTGAATCTTCAGAGGTTCCAGCATCACTAAGGAAATTATCGTAATAGGGTATCTGAATTGTTACGGGTTTACTAAATCTTAATCCATCTGGTTCTATATCTACTGCAGAACCAATATAATTTAATCCGCTAGGAAGATTTGGAGGATTGTCCACTTCACCTATTGAAATTTGTTCTGTAGTCCTAAGTGCATTTGGGGGAATTTCTAATTTTGTTTTAAATAAATAACTTGATATATCTGTAACTTCAATTAGACCCCCTACAGAATTAATATTTTGTGAAAGAATATTTCTTACTTTTGTTGTGTAATCATATCCCGTTGTTTCTTCTGTTTCTTCGTTTTCAGATTCTGTTTTTTTATTTCTATCAGAAGTATCATTGTTTATCGGAAATGGACAAGAATAAAGAAGGCTAGCAGCCACTAATGGTAAGATTGTTTTTCGAAATCCCCTCCAAATTTTTTTCTCTAAATTCATCTTATGTAAAGATACTCATAATCATAGAAATTATAAAACCGAGAAGCCCGATAACTAATATTCCGATAGCAGAAATCTGCGCAACCTTCATAAGTTCTTCTTTTGTTGGTTTTTTCAGAACCATCC
Source organism: Candidatus Woesearchaeota archaeon (assembly GCA_964517885.1). Lineage (GTDB taxonomy): Archaea > Nanobdellota > Nanobdellia > Pacearchaeales > GW2011-AR1 > RBG-13-33-26. The sequence goes on along the minus strand of CAZFCT010000011.1, from coordinate 9,250 downwards.
AAACGCGCTTACATCTTTCAATAAAGGATTTTAAGGAATTAATTATTTTCATAAAATTATTAATGATAAGAGGTTTTTAAAATTTAGGATTATTCAAAGAAATCTATTCCTAATTCTTCTTCAATTTCTTTATGTCTGATTTTATCTATTGTGTCGCCGTTTCCAAGAATTTGTGAACTTTTTACTCCTGTAACTACAAGTAAAACACGAATTGATTTATCCATGTCGTCGGAGATTTGTGCGCCCCAAATTAATTTTGCTTCTGGATTTAATTTTCCACCGATATTTTCAATTATCTTTTTACACTCATCTAAACTCATGTCAGGACCGCCGATTATATTTACTAGTGCACCTGTTGCGTCTGAAATATCAACATCAAGTAATGGATTTTGAATTGCTTTTTCAACTGCTTCAATTGCTCGTTGTCCTGAGTCTGATTCACCAACTCCAATTAAAGAAACTCCTCCGTCGACCATAACTGCTTTAATATCTGCAAAATCTAAATTTACTAGTCCTGTTGTTGTAACCAATTCAGTGATTCCTTTTACAGAATTTGTTAAAATCTCGTCGGCAATTTTAAATGCGGTGTGAAGTGGGAGTTCTGGTGCGAGTTCTAAAAGTTTGTCGTTAGGAATTACTATTAAAGTATCTACGACAGATTGCATTCTATCTAATCCGTCCATTGCATTCTCAATTCTTTTTTGTCCTTCAATTGTAAAAGGTAAAGTTATTACACCAATTGTTAATGCTCCTTGCTTTTTTGAAAGTCCTGCGATGAAAGGTGCTGCGCCAGTTCCGGTTCCACCACCCATTCCGCAAGTTATGAAAATCATATCAGAGTTTGCAATTTTTTTCTTTATCTCTGATTCAGATTCGCGTGCTGCTTGCTCTCCCATTTTTGGATTACTTCCTGCACCAAGTCCTTGAGTTAATTCTTTTCCAATTAAAATTTTCTGGTCTGCGTTCGCGTATAATAAATCTTGCGCGTCGGTATTTATAGCAATTAATTCCCCTCCGCGAATTCCTATTTCCCTCATTCTGCTAATAGAATTATTTCCTGCTCCGCCAACACCAATAACTTTTATTTTCGCAGATTGTTTTTTTATTAATTCTTCAAGTTCTCTATCAATCTCTTTAACTTCTTCAGACATATTTGAATAATTAGGAGTTCCGCTCTTTTTGTAAATCTCATCCATAAAAAAAAGAACAAACAATCATTTATAAGAATTATTGTTGTGATTTAGGAGAGGAAATTATCTCTTTGATTTCTAAATCCAAATCAAAAATTTCCTTAAATTTATCTTTAAACAATTCGGCAAATTTAGCTAATTCTTTTTCTACTTCTAGAATTAATTTTTTTCCTTCGACAGAGAATTTTAATTCTTTTCTAAATAAGAAAGTTATAAATGATTTTAATTTTTCATTTAAATTTTCTATTTTTTTTAAAACATTCACTTCATAAATTATATCTTTTCCTGCGAGAGGATGATTAAAATCTGCTGTAATTCTTCCACCTGAAACAGATAATATTTTTGCAATTCTTCCGTCGAAATTATAGACGGCACCAGGATGTGGTTTTATGTTTTGTCCTTGGAAAATTTTCATAGGAATTTTTTGAATAAAAGATAGATCTCTTTGTCCGAATGCATTTTCAGGAGAAAGTTCAATTGTGTATTTTCCAATTTCTTTTCCAATTAAAAATTCATCTACGCCTTTCATAAACATTCCTTCACCTAAACAAAAAATAAATGGTTTTGCGTCTGCATTTAAATCTAATTTTTTCAAATCTTCTTTTATATTTGAATCAAAAATGTCTCCTCCTTTAACTTTTCCAGTGAATTCAATCTCGATAAAATCTTTTTTCTGAAGTGCCATTTTATTCTTTGAGTAAAAACGTTTATAAATCTATTTTTTTTGATTAAAATATGGTTTTAAAAATAATAAATGCAACAGAAGCAAAAGTTGGGACAAATATTCTTGTAGATAATGAACCTTGTATAATAAAAAAAATTGATATTAGTAAAACTGGAAAACACGGACATGCTAAATGTAGAATTGAAGCAGTTGGGATAATTTCTGAAAATAAAAAAGTTTTTGTAATCCCTGGACACGATAGAATAGAAATTCCGATGGTTGACAAAAGAAAAGGACAAGTTCTTTCAATTGGAGAAAATGTTAGTTTAATGGATTTAGAAAATTTTGAAACATTAGATATTCCTTGTTCCGAAGAAATTAAAAAGGAATTAGAAGTAAATTCTAATGTAGAATATTGGGACATCGAAGGAACTAAAATAGTTAAGAGAAAAATATAATGGCAAAAATAGCAGAAGCAACAACACGACTTTACAAGAACGTATTTATTTGTAAAAATTGTCATGCTAAAATAAGAGCAGACCCTCAAAAAATATTAAAAGGAAAAGTGAGATGCAGAAAATGCAAAAAAGGTGCGTTCAGAGCAGTAAAGAAAAAGTAGGTGGAATATGAGTTTTTTTATTTATGATATAACTCTCTTAATTGGATTTGCTATTTTTATTTCTATTTTTTTATATAAGAGAAGAAAAGAAATAAAGAAAGAAGGTTTTTTACTTTTATATAAGACGAGTTGGGGAATTAAGTTAATTAATAATATTGGTAAGAAACACGAGAAACTTTTGAATTTTTTGAGTTATGTTTCTGTTATAACTGGATTTTTTTTAATGGGAGTTATGATTTATCTTTTTGGAAAAATTGTTTGGATTTATATTTTTCAAAGTAATATTGTTTCACTTGTTAAAGTTCCGCCGATAATGCCTCTGCTTCCGTATGTTCCGCAAATTTTCAAATTGAGTTATCTTCCTCCATTTTATTTTATTTATTGGGTAATTATACTTGCAATTGTCGCAATTAGCCACGAAGTTTCTCACGGAATTTTTGCTGTAAATAAAAAAGTAAACATAAAAACTACAGGGTTCGGATTTTTTCCTTATTTTCTCCCTGTATTTTTAGCAGCGTTTGTAGAACTTGATGAAAAAGAGATGGAAAAGAAAAAAATATTTCCACAAATGGCTATTTTATCAGCAGGAACTTTTGCTAATGTGATTATTGGAATTTTATTTTTAATAATTTTAATCTTATTTTTTAGTGTTGCATTTTCTTCTTCAGGAGTTGTGTTTGATACATATATGTATTCTAGCGTCGGACTTGCAGGAATTTCTTCAATAAATAATATGTCTATTCAAAATGCAAATTATGAAACAATTTTAGATTCTTTAGAAGAAGGAAATAATGAAATTATTGCGGACGGGGAGAAATATTTTCTAACTAAAAATTTCTTAGGGAGCCAAATAGAAAGTGAAGAGTATGTTCTTTTATATGATGATTCTCCTGCAATAAAATCTAATTTGGGAAATATAATTTTAAAGATAAATGGTTTTGAAATTAATAGTAAAGAAAAACTTTCTGAAGAACTTTCGAAATATTCTCCAAATGAAAAAATTGTTATTACTACTCTTGAAAATAATTCTTTGAAAGATTATGAAATAATTTTAGAAGAAAATCCAGATAATGAAAATGTTGCATATTTAGGTATTGGTTTTATGATAAGGGGGGGTTCTGGAGTTTTAAAAAATGTGATGAGTGTTTTTTCATTTAAAGATCCTAATTTGTATTATAAAGAAAATTTTAAAGGCGCGGAAATAATTTATAATTTAATTTGGTGGTTGGTTTTAATTAGTTTCAGCGTCGCTTTAATTAATATGCTTCCTGTTGGAATATTTGATGGTGGGCGATTTTTTTATCTTGCAATTTTAGCAATTACAAAAAGTGAGAAGAAAGCAAAGAAAGCGTTTTCAATAATGACTGGATTATTTTTGTTATTGTTAGCATTAACAATGATATTCTGGGGGATTAATCTTTTTAGATAATGGAATCTATTTGGAACCTTATTCTTTTATTTGCAATTTGTGCATTTATTGGTTGGATAATTCAGGCAATTGTTGATTTACTCCAAAGAAAGAAAATAACAAATACGGGTTTTTTATATGGGCCATTTATCCCAATTTATGGTTTTACAGCTCTCGCAGTTTATTTTTTTAATTTATTCTTTGGAAATTTTCCATTATCTTTTTTATTAGTTTCCTATTTTTTACTTCCTACGGGAATAGAATATTTTACAGGATTTTTTCTAGAAAAATTATTTAAAATAAAATTATGGGATTATTCAGATTATCGCTTTAATATTAAAGGAAGAATTTCTTTAGCAGTGAGTTCTGTGTGGTTCTTGTTAATTTTATTTCAGGTTTTTGTTTTACAAAAGATTATTTTTAGTGGAATAAATCAGATTAATGAAATAGTAAAAATTATTGTTGTGGTAATTTTTTGTATTTATTTTATAATTGATTTATTTTTTTCAACAAAAGTATTTTATTATTTTTCTAAAGTGAGAAAAGAAATTGAAAGAGCAAAAGAGAATTTTAATTTGAAAGAAATGAATAAGAAATTAATTGCAAAGATTAAATCTGTATCAAGGAAAGTTAGAATTTCTCCTGTTTTCAAAATGAATCTTAGTAAAGAAGCAAGAGACATATTAGAAAAATTTGGTAAGAAATAAAAAGGGTGAAAATTTGGGGTTCTTATGATTCCAGATAATGTAAAAAAAAGTTTGAAGAAACAACATTACGCGATTGTCGGAAAACATTCTGCTGTTCAGATTTGTAGATGGACGAAAAAATCACTTCTCGACGAGGGAACTTGTTATAAAGAAAAATTTTATGGAATAAAAGCACATTTATGTTGTCAAATGACTCCTGCTGTAATGTGGTGTCCGAACAGATGTGTTCATTGTTGGCGTGCGACTGAATTAACAGTTGGCGACGAATTAACTGGAAATGTTGATTCTCCATCGGAAATTATTGATGGATGTATTGAAGCGCAGAAAAAATTACTGATTGGATTTAAGAAAGATGACAAATCTCCAAAAAAACAATTAAGTAAAGCAAATCAGAAAAAATATCTTGAAGCGCAGGAGCCGATGCAGTTTGCGATTTCCCTTTCTGGTGAGCCAACAGTTTATGAACATATTGGTGGATTAATTGATGAATTAAGGAAAAGAGGGAAAACTAGTTTTCTTGTTACGAATGGTTTGTATCCAGAGAAATTGAAAGAACTTGAAGAAAAGAAACAATTACCGACGCAGTTGTATATTTCTGTTAATACCCCAAATAGAGAACTTTATGTTAAATTTCACAGAAGTTCTAAGAAAGATGCGTGGGAAAGATTGAATAAAAGTTTGGAACTTATGTCTAAACTTCGCGGGAAGACGAGAACAGTTTTCAGAATGAATCTTGTAAGAGATTTGAATATGATTCAGCCAGAAAAATATGCAGAAATGATTAGAAATGCGAATCCGATGTTTGTTGAGTTAAAAGGATTTATGAGCGTCGGTTATGCGAGACAAAGATTAAGTTATGACAAAATGCCGACACACAAAGAGATGGTGGATTTTGCTAATGAAGTTTTAAAATATTTGCCAGAATACAAATTCTTCGACGAGAAAAAAGAAAGCAGAGTTGTTCTTTTAGGAAAAGATAAAGCAGATATGAAAATTAAGAAGAGTGAAATGTAAGAATAAAAAATTAGTCTGGATTATATCTTAAATAAAGTTCATAATAGTCAATTGTGTTATCGTTAGAATCAATTAAAAAAGTATATCCTGGTTTTATTTCAATTGTGTCTTCATACTCCTTTATCCCTCTTTTTATAAAAACCTCATTAATACTATTTCTACTAATATATCTATCAAAATCTTTTTCACTTTCGACAAGGATTAATTTAACCTTATCAGAAGATTTGAAATTTAAATAAATATCAACAGGAAAATTTAATCCGTATTCCTCACTATACACCGGCAAAGAAACAACATAACCTCTTTTTATTTCTCCAGTAGAATTTAATTCAAATGCAACAAATTCAGCAGTAACATAACATTCAGTTATTAAATCAATTTCATTATCCTGGCATTTCACACCAATTCCAACATGTTCCCAGATTGTATCTCTTGCTATAATTGGTTGTCGATGTCCAGGGCTTTTCATCCATCCAGAAACTGTTTCTTCAGCAAGATTTTTATCTTTATCCATATAACTCCAAGAAATATCTTCTGTTGCCATAAAATTAAAAATTTTCTTTTCAATTAATCTGTCATGCAAATCTCTTCCTTTTAAATCAATATGATCAAAAAAGTTTTCATCAATCATTTGCTGGCTATATTCTCTTGCAACTTTATCTAAAATTAAACTTCTTTTTAAGGGAATTAAATTTTCTTTTGCTCTTTCTTCGTTGATTAATTCAAAAATTTTGTCTTCAATTTGAGAAGTATTAATTTTATTTGTATCAAATTCGAGATTTTTAATTTCATCTTGTGTAACATACCATTCCATCTCAGAATATTCTAAATCTTCTTTTTCTAAATCCCAATAATACAAAAAATCTTTTTCGTTGTAAGTTCCATATAAAGAAATTTCTCCTCGATAAAGTAAATCGTCTAAAATTTTAATTGTTCCTGTTGAATCTGTTTCTCCAAGATATTCTTCATCAAGATAAACTCTCCCAATAAGGGGTTCTTCTGTTTCTTCAATATAAAATTTCCAAGTTGTCTTATAAGGAATTATTATAAGAACAAGAAAGAATAAAATTATTCCAACCAAAACCCCAACAACAATTTTCCAAAATAGATTATTTTCATTGTTTTTTGAAATATTTTTTATTATCATAACAGCAAATATAAGAAAAAGAAGATATTTAAAGAATTGCCCAATTTTTATTAAATATTCCTTTAAAGATTCAAGATTGTTAAATCCATTTTTACAAATCGATAACGCCGTCTTTTGTTAATGCTGCGAATCTTATTCCGACTGGAGAATTAATTAACGCTGAAATCAAAGCCATATGCTCTTTTCCGTCGCCAGATGCAATTGAAAGTGCGACTTCTGTTCCGTCGATTTTTCCTTTAAGTTTTTTTGAAAATTCTTCTCTCAAATCTTTTAATTTCTTTTTCAAATCGACTTTGATAAATTCAGTAATTTCCTTTTTTTCTGTAACTTGAAATTTTGACGCGAAATCGTCTCCTAATAAAATTATTTTTTCCCAGTCGCCGTATTTAATTAAACCAGAAACCTGTGCCCAACTCCCTTCTCCAGAAGATAATAATGCTATAAATTCCATAAATAAAAAAGATAAGTTTTGTTTATAAAAATTATTGTGATAAATCTCTGGTAAGATAAAGTTTATAAATCATAATTTTCTTGAGATTTTGTCATTGACTACATCACGGAAAATAAATTCTATGTTTCTCGTGCATAGGTAGGAGACTTAAGATGGAATTAAACGAAGAATTAAAACAAGCATTAGTAGAATTAAGAAAAGATAAAGAAAGGAAATTTAACCAGTCAGTTGACTTGATTATTAATTTGCAAAAGTTCGACGTGAAAAGAGAGAATGTGAATCTTTTTGTTTCTGTTCCTCATAAAATTAAAGATAAAAAAATTTGTGGTTTTCTTGAAATAAAAAATAATAATGTGGATACAATTATGAAGTCTGAGTTTAAGAAATATACTGATAAAAAAGAAATGAAAAAGTTAATTGATAAATATGATTTTTTTATTGCTCAGGCAAGTTTGATGCCGTTTGTTGCTACGACTTTTGGTAGAGTTTTAGGTCCTGCTGGAAAAATGCCTTCACCTCAATTAGGAATTTTAATGGATGTTAATGATAAAGCAATTAATGATTTAAAAGAAAAAATTAACAGTAGCATAAAAATTAAGACAAAAGAAGCAAGTATTAAACTTCCTGTAGGAAAACAGAATATGAAAGACGAGGAAATTATTGAAAATGTTTTGTCAATTTATAATGCTATTTTGAAAGCGTTGCCAAAAGGAAATGATAATATTAGAAATGTTGAATTAAAATTCACTATGACTAAACCTCAAAAAATAAAATTAAAATGACTGACAAAAAGACAACACATGTTTCAGAGGAAAAAAAGAAAGTTGTAAAAGAATTAATAAATTTGATAAAAACAAATAAAACAATTCTTCTTGCTTCAATAAAAAATATTCCAACTTCTCAATTTCAGGAAATTACAAAAAAACTTAGAGGGAAAGCAATTATAAAAGTTCCTAAGAAAAATTTAATATTTAAGGCGTTGAATGATTCGGGTAAAGAAGAAGTAAAAGCGATTAAAGAAAAAATTAAAGATAATGTTGCAATTTTATTTTCGAATGTTGATTGTTTTGATTTAGCAGCTGAACTTGTTAATAGTAAAAGTCCAGCGAAAGCAAGAGTTGGACAAGAAGTTATAGAAGATATTGAAGTTCCTGCAGGACCAACAGAACTTATTCCAGGACCAGCAATTAGTGAATTAGGAGCAGTTGGTATTTTAATTCAAATTGAAAAAGGAAAGATAACAATTAAACAAGCAAAAGTTGTTGCAAAGAAAGGAGAAAAAATTTTAGCACCGGTTGCAGATATTTTATCAAAATTAGATATTAAACCTTTTACAATAAGTTTAGTTCCCCTCGCTGGTTTTGATGCAGATGAAAAAAAAGTTTACTTAGATATCCAAATTGACAGAGAAGGAACAGTTGAAAAATTAAAAACTGCTTTTGGAAAATCATTGCCTTTCGCTGTTGAAGTTGGTTATACTTCAGAAGATACAATAAAATATTTCTTGCAGAAAGCAGGAAGATACGCAAATAAAATTAATAGAATTATGACAGGAGAACCAGAACCTATTGCAGTTGTCGAGGAAGTTAAAGAAGTAAAGGAAGAAAAAAAGGAGGAGCCGAAAGTCGACGCTAGTGCAGGACTTGGAGCTTTATTCGGATGATAAGATATTATATTCAACAATTAAATGTTGAGAGGAACAAATAAATGGAAAACATATACGCAGCGCTTTTGTTGCACAAACTCGGTAAGGAAATTAACGAGAGTAATTTGAAAAGTGTTGTTGCAGCTGCAGGCGGACAAGTTGATGACTCAAAAACAAAGTCATTAGTTGCGAGCTTGAAGGGAGTAGACATTGAGAAAGAATTGGAAAGTGCTAGTTTAGTTTCAGCAGCTCCAGTTGCTTCATCAGCAGCTCCGAAAGAAGAGAAGAAAGAAAGTAAAGTAGAAGAGAAGAAAGAAGCTGCAGCAGAAGGTTTGAGTGCCTTATTCGGATAAATAATATATTAATTGTAACCGAACCTCAAACCTATCTTTTCTTAGTTTGAAC
>CAZFCT010000010.1:0-16466 GCA_964517885.1 Candidatus Woesearchaeota archaeon | reverse complement strand
TTACAAAAGTCTCGGAGCAACTCATTATTATAATCCAGATTTAGTAAAAAAACCAGAGTGGGCAAACAAAATGAAATTCGTAGGAAAAGTCGGTCCTCACTTAATGTATAAATAATTATTTCAAAAACTTTTCAATCTGCTTTTTAGCAAGTTCTCTTTTTTTCTGATGTTCTTTCAAGAAAGAATTAATTTTTTCAATTAAAATATTTTTCAATTCAGAAGTCAACATTTTTCCAGATTTATATTCATCATAAATTTTCTGAAGTTTTTTGTCGTCGGGTTCAAAAAAGAATTTCAAATACTGGAAAGAAACATCAATGTCAGGATTTCCGCCTTTTTTTCTATGTTCTTCTAAAGTATCTCTTCCTCCAGAAAAAGCATATTTCTTAATTTTCCTTTCAACTTCTTTCGGAGAATCTGTTGTTAAAATTGCAATATCAGAATTTGTGCTGTCCATTTTTCCTGAAACGCCTGTCAAAGGAGGTAAAAAAACTCCATGAATTATCGACGGTTTGTAATAACCAAGTTTAGGATAAACATCTCTCGCTAATCTAAAATGCGGGTCCTGATCAATCGCTAGAGGAATTAAACACGGAATATTTTTCTTTTTCAAAACACTAGGCAAAATCGCAGGAACAGCTTGCATACTTGTATAAAAAATCTCCCCAATATTCCTAGAATCATTAAACCCAAACGCCGCTTTAACACTCGAAAAAGTTATTTTCTTCGCAATTTTAACTGCTTCTGGATACATAATCCCCGCATGCTTTGTATCAACAAGGAAGTGAGTTTTCTTCGGGTCAAATCCAATTGCAATAACATCAAGCATATTTTCATAAGTCCATTTTTGAATTTCTTCCCAAGATTTATCTTTAAATAAAAATTTCTCGTCGTCGGTAAATTGAAACCAAAGTTCAACTCCAAATTTATCCTGAAGCCATTTTGTAAAAATCCAAGTCTGCAAATGTCCAAGATGAATTGGTCCCGAAGGTCCTCTCCCTGTATACAAAAAAAATTTATTTCCTTTCTCAAACTCATCCAGAACCCAATTTAAATCTCTATGTGCAAAAAAAATTCCCCTCCTTAAAGCAAGAGGCAATTCTTTAGTAATTTTTTCAATTCTATTCAAAATCTTTTTATCAATTTTAGAAACGCCAAAATCATTAATCAACCGCTCATAATCAATATTTCCAGAAACTTCCCAAGGATTAACAACAAAAGCACCATTTTTTTTCATCACAGAACAAAGCAAGTTTTATTTTTAAACTTGTCTAAATTCTAACAATATTTATAAATAATAATTCCCATTTTATACAAGAATGAAGAGAGGAATAATTTCAATAGCACTAATAATTTTTTTATGTACATTTATATCTGCAGAAATAATCTTCACAGAGCAAACAAAAGAAGTTTATAATTTAGGAGACGTCGTCGATGTTCCTGTAACAATAAAAACTTTTGGAGACATTTCGGGGGTTTTCCAAATGGAATTAATCTGTGGCGGAGCACCAATAAATTTCTTTAAATATAGTGGGGTAAAACTCTCTTCAGGAGAAGAAAAAAAAATCGATTCTTCATTACTTTTAATAAAAAACATTATCGGAAACAATAAAGGTGTCTGTAAAATCAAGGCAAAATTAGGAGAAGAATATATCTTAACAGAAAATTTCAAAATCTCAGAATTATTAATAATCGACTCTTCATTGTCTAAAACAGAATTTGAACCTGGAGAGACAATTTTATTAAAAGGGAAAGTAAAAAAAGAAACTCAAGAAGACTCAAACGGATTCATAAAAATAGAAATTATTTCCGAGGAAAATATAACTCAAGAAGGAACAATCCTTAACGGAGAATTTGAAACAAATATAACATTACCTTCAGATATTTCTGCAGGAGATTATTTATTAAAAATTCACGCTTACGAAAAAGACAGCGACGGAACAATAACAAATCAGAATACAAAAAGTCATAATTTATACATAAAACAAATTCCAAAAAATTTAGAATTAATTTTTGAAAAAGAAGAAATAAATCCCGAAGAAGAATTAAAAGTAAAAGCAATACTTCATGACCAAGCAGGAAACTCAATAGAATCAACTGTTTTTATAACAATAAAAGATTCAAAAGAAAAAATAATTGAACAAAAAGAATTAGAAACAGAAGAATTTTTAGAATATGAAATCCCTCAAGGAGAAATCTCATCTTTATGGAAAATTTACGCAGTATCTAACAAGTTAAACATAGAAAAAGAATTTAAGATATTAGAAAAAGAGGACATTGAGTTAAACATAATCAATAAAACTATTTATGCAAAGAACACAGGAAATGTTTTTTATAACAAAACTATCTTAATAAAAATAGAAGAAGAACCCCTTAATTTAAATATACAATTAGATGTTGGAGAAACGAAAAAATATTTAATGAAAGCTCCAGATGGGGAATATAAAATAAAAATTGTCTCAAATGATGAAGAAATTAGTGAAGTCGTAAGTTTAACTGGAAACGCAATTGGAATTAAAGAATTATTTGATTATAAGTCATTAACAATTTATTTTTGGATTGTAGGAATTTTATTTTTATCTTTAATATTAATGCTATGTTGGAACAAAGTTTACAAAAAGAAATTTTTAGGAAGAACAATCTTCAAAGAAAAAAGAAAAAAAGAAAAAAATATCCCTGTAATAGGAGAACCAACTAAGAAAGGAAATAAAGCAGAAATTTCTCTTTCAATAAAAGGAGAAAAACAAGATGCAAGTTTTGTTTGCTTAAAAATAAAAAACCTTCATGAAATAAAAACAAAAAAAGGAAGTGCTAAGGAAACCATTGAAAAAATAAAAGAAATTGGAGATGAATATAAATCAACAGTTTATGAAGATAATGATTATATTTTCTTTATTTTAACCCCTACAAAAACAAGAACATTCAAAAATGAAAAAACTGCTTTTGAATTTTCAGAAAAGATTCAGAATATTTTAGTAGACCATAATAGAAGATTTAATGAAAAAATAAATTTTGGAATTTCATTAGACAAAGGAACAATTATTGGAAAAATAGAAAATGGAATTTTTAAATTTATGAGTTTAGGTCCAATAATTACATCTGCGAGAAAAATAGCGTCGATATCTAATGAAAGAATTTTACTAAGTAAAAAAATGAATGAATCTTTAAGATTAATAGCAAAAACAGAAAAGGTACCAACTGATGAAGCAGAAGTTTATAGAGTAACTCAAATAAAAAAAGAAAATGAAGAAGCAAGAAATTTTATCAATAAATTTATGGAAAGACAAAAAGGAAATTAATTAAAAAATCCTAGAACTCCATTAATAATTGCGCGTTTAACTTCTGGATGTTTTTTCTCTAAACCATCTAAAAAATTATTTACTTTATCTTTAGTTTTTTTTATTTTTTTATATTTTAAATTTTTTAGTTTTGCATAAAGTAAAACTTCTTCATCAAGAAAAAAATAAAGCGGTTTTATAATATTTTTTTCAAATGGAAAATTCTTTTTAATATTAAAAATATCTCCGTCAATAACCAAATTTATAATATCATAAGATTCAGAATCCAACGTCGAAGGAACAGCAATTTTATTTACTTTTTTATTAGGTAATTTTACAACATTAAAACCGTATTTTTCTGAAATAAATTTCAAAATATTTTCAAGAACAACGTCCCTAAAATTATTTCCTTGGTTATAACCCACAACATCTTTAGAGTTAATTAATTTATATTTCCTAATTGTAAATAAAACTTTTTTATCAAAATATTTTATAAAACAATTTTTACAAAGTTTTCTTTTATTTGTAAATTCATAAACAGGATTTGTTTCACATTGATTACACATAAAAAAAAGAAAGAGATGAAGATTATAAATTATTTCTTTTTAATTTGAGTTACATTAGATTTCTCTTGAGATTTCTGTGGACTTTTTTTAAATTTTTCAATAAAGGAAGATATCCAAAATCCGACTTTGAAAACCTTGAAAACTATCGCAATCGCAATTAATAAAATACCAATAATCAAAAGTCTTATCGAGATAGAAAAAGTAGTAGAAAAGAAAATCCCAAAAAACTGGAAAACAATTCCTTCTGAAAATTTAGCGAGTATGCTATCCATTTTAAAGAAAAGTAAAGAAGAGAAAACGAAAAAAATCCCGGGTAAAAGAAATGTATTTGATTTTTTTTCAGTTAAAAAAAAGAGCAAGAGTGTTAAAATTATAGAAATTGCGAGAGAAGAATAAAAAAGTTTATTTGTAAAATTGTATGCTTTCTCAGAAATTAAAAATAACGGAGCATCTTGTGGGTTGTCAAGATAACTAATAAAATTCTCAGAATAATCTTTGTAATAAAAATCTTTAACAATACTTTTTATTCCTTCATTAAAAATTGCTTCTTTTCCTTGAAAAACAGATTCACATGGAATTTCAAAAACATAATTTGAGTCACTAAAAACAAACTGCGTGTTATTTTCACAATACAATAACATAAGAGGATATTGTTGCTCAATAATTTGATTTACATTTAAATCTTGTAAAATTTCCCCCACAAACACAGACGATTCTTTGTAAACATTTTCATAAGTTAACGACGAAGATAAAACACTAAATAAACTTAAAGAAATTATTGAAAAAAATAATAAAATTGAAACAATAACTAAAAAAAATCCTTTTATCCCCCCCATTATTATTTAAGAAAAAAGAAGTTTATAAAACTTTTACATTTTTTCAAGAAGTTGAATTCTCTTTTCTATTGGCGGGTGTGTATTCCCAATTCCCTTAAACGGATTTGCAAAAAACAGAGGAGCAATAGCTTTGCTAACTTTTTTCTCAGGTTCGTTCGTCTGTTTTATTTTTTTCAAAGCGCCAATCAATCCCGTAGGATATCTTGTAAATTTCACTGCATTTGCATCAGCAGAAAATTCCCTCTTTCTTGAAATTGCTAACTGAACAAGATAAACAACAATTGGAGCAAGAATAGCAAGAACAATCCCAATCACTACAAAAATAGCTCCGCTGTTATCATTATTATTCCTCCCGCCCCTAAACCACAAACTCCGCAAAAATATTTCTGAAACAATTGAAATCATTCCAACCATAACAGCAACTAAAGTCATATAACGAACATCATAACTTTCAATATGTCCAAGTTCATGAGCCAAAACTCCTTCAAGTTCTTTCTTGTCTAATTTTTCCAAAGCACCTTCTGTAACGCAAACAACAGAATGTTTCGGGTCTCTTCCAGAAGCAAACGCATTTATAGAATTTGATTTCATAACATAAAGTCTCGGCATCGGCAAACCAGACGCAATTGTCAATCCTTCAACTAGATCATAATATTGTTTATAATTTCCTTCGCGTTTTATTTCTTTAGCACCGACGCTGAGAATTGCAATTTTGTCTGAATTATAAAAACTAACGACAATATAACTAATTGAGATTATAATTGCAAAAATCAAAATTATAAAAATATCAAATTTCCCCCACGCCATTCCAATTACATAAATTAGAACAAAAAGAACCGCAAACACGACGAACATTAATAAAAAAGATTTTGTTTTATTTCGCGAAATCTGGTCACGAAAATCAATTCTTGAATATTTTTCTACCATAAAATATGAAAGAGAATAGGATTTTTAAGAGTTTGGAATTAATCTAAATAAATTTCAGATGAAGAAGTTCGTGCTTTTACACTTCGCATTCTTTCTCTTTGATAGCTTTCTTGAAAAAATTTAAAATAATTTTCTCTTCCTTCTTCAACATCTCCCTGAGAAAAAACAACTGGTTTCCCATTTCCTTCTATTTCTTTTAGTAAATAATCTACTAGTTTTTCTGTCATAAAATAAAAAGATAAAGAAAGTTTTTAAGATTTTGGAAAAAGTAGAAATCTTTAAATAGTATACAAATGTATGCATAAATATACTCACAGCAAAGCCAAATAAATATAAAAAATAAAGTAAACAGGCACAGCACAGAGTAAAAAATGGAAACAACAATAAGATTAAATATTCAAACCAAAGAAGATTTAGACAAATTCAAACAATACAAAAATGAAAGTTACAATGAATTAATTAGAAAATTAATTTACATTGCTACTAAATGTGAAGATGAACCAAAATTATCCCAAAAAACAATCAGAGAAATTAAAGAGGCAAGAGAAAGGATTAAGAAAGGAGAACTCTACACAGAAGCAGAGGCAAAAAAAATTCTCGGCTTGTAATATGTATGAAATTCAATTTGAAAAAAGAGCGTTAGATTTTCTAAATAAATTAGAGCACGATGTTAAGAAAAGAATTTGGGATAAATTACAAGAATGCAAACAAGAACCTTTTCGTTATCTAAAACATTTGGAACAAATTAAAGGATATAAATTAAGAGTTGGAGATTATAGAATTATCATCGATGTTCAAGAAAAAATTAAAGTTCTATATGTCTTGAAAATTGACAAGAGAGCAAGAGTTTATGATTGAGATTTCTTATTCAATTTTTTCTTCTATTTGAATTTCTTTTCTTAATCTTTTTTCCCCATATGTAATTTATAAATGCCATTAAAATTAAATCCAAGATAGCAACACCAATAATAATTACCACAAATAAAATGTAAAAATTAAAATTCCGAGAAGGGAAACTTTGCCCCAAAGCAAATGCCACAATTAATCCACCAAAAATACCTCCAACAAGACTATGAAAACAATTCATAAAAACATTTTTATCAAATTTAAGACACATTTTTATTCAAACTTAACTTTCACTGGTTTTCTCTCTACTTCAGAAATCTCAAAGAATTGTCTTGGTTTTTTCTTATACAAATCAGCGAAGAATTTTCCAGGATAAGTTTTGCATAAATCATTGTAAGCAAGAATACTATCATTGTAAAATTGTCTGGAGTAAGCAACTTTATCTTCTGTTGTTGCAAGTTCTCTCTGTAATTCTAAAAAGTTTTCGTTTGCTTTAAGATTAGGATAATTTTCCGCGATAGCAAAAACAGATTTCAACGCAGATTCTAATTTATCGTTCGCTTTAATTTTCCCCTCGATGTTCCCTGCAGAAACCAACGCTTTTCTCGCAGCAGTAACAGAATCAATTATTTTCTTCTCGTGCTTCGCGTAACCTTTAACTGTCTCAATCAAATTAGGAATCAAATCAGCTCTCCTTTTCAACTGAACATCAATTTGACTAAGTGAATTATCAATTCTATTTCCTAAGACAGCGAATCTGTTAAAGTAATAAAAGAAAATTAATGCAACTAATACAACAGCACCTAAAATTATCCATCCAATCATAAAATCTTAAAAGAAATTAGATTTATAAACTTTGTTAACTAGAAAATTTTATGGTGAGTGTAAATAAAGAGAAGTGTATCGGATGCGGACTTTGTGCTTCATTATGCAAAGAAGTTTTCGCGATGGGAAAAGACGGCAAAGCGATGGTAAAAGCCCAGAAAAAAATCCCGTGCGTGAAAGAAGCAATCGAATCGTGCCCTGTCGAAGCAATCTCTGAATAATTTTTAAAATGAATGAAGAATCGTCTAAAGAATTAATCAAAGAAATAAAAGGAATTAAAGAAGAAATATCAAAACAAAACGAATTTCTAAAAAACTTTTCAACTGAAATAATCAAAGAACTTTCTGGAATAAAAAGAGAAATTTCTAATCTTTAATAACAAAAATATTTATTAACTATCTTTCTTTTTTTAATCCATGAATGAAAAAGAGGGAAAAATAGATTTTGTAAAATGGTTTTCTGAATTAGATAAAAATTCTGGTAGCGTCGCTGGTGGAAAAGGAGCAAACCTCTCAGAAATTTACAACGCAAAAGTAAATGTTCCTCCAGGATTTGTCGTTACAGCACAAGCATATGATTACTTTATAGAAAAAGCAGGAATAAAAGAAAAAATTGACGAACTACTTTCAAAGATAGATTACGAAAACACCGACGAGTTAAACACAACAACAAAAAAAATCAGAGAACTAATTATTAACTCCAAATTCCCAAAAGAAATGGAAGAAGAAATTTTAGAATCTTATGAACTTTTAGATACAGATAAAATAAAAGAAAATCATGATTCTATCCTCGATATTTTAAAAAATTCAGAACCTATTTTCGTCGCTGTTAGAAGTTCTGCAACAACAGAAGATTTAGCAGAAGCAAGTTTTGCAGGACAGCAAGAAACATTCCTTAATGTAAAAGGCAACTCTGATTTATTATCAAGTATAAAAAAATGCCTCGCTTCTTTATTCACATCAAGAGCAACATATTACAGAAATAAAAAAGGTTTTGAACACACCAAAGCAAGTTTAGCTGTCGTAGTACAAAAAATGGTTGACTCAGATAAATCAGGAGTAATTTTTTCAAAAGACCCGACAAACAAATCAACGAATGTAATAATGGAAGCAGTTTTCGGATTAGGTGAAGGAATTGTTTCTGGACAAATAACACCAGATAAATATATTGTTTCCCCAAATTTAGAAATTCTTGAAAAAAAAGTTGTAGAAAAAAAAGTTGCAATAACAAGAGATTCTTCTGGAGGACAACAACTTGTCAAGTTAACTCAGGAGAAATCAAACCAACAAGTTCTAAAAGAAAGCGAAGTAAGACAGTTAGCAGAAATTTCCCTTAAATTAGAAGAACATTACAAAAAACCACAAGACATAGAATTTGCAATTGAAAACGACGAAATTTATGTTGTGCAAACTCGTCCAATAACTACCATAGGAAAAAAAATCGAAGATAAGGAAATCAAAGGAGAAATAATTTTAGAAGGACTTGGTGCTTCCCCAGGAATCGCATCAGGAGTTGTAAAAATAATTAAAGATTTAGCTGATTTAGGAAAAATAAAAACAGGAGATATTTTAGTAACTTCAATGACAAACCCAGATATGGTTGTAAGTATGCAAAAATCTTCTGCAATTATAACTGACGAGGGAGGTTTAACTGCTCACGCAGCAATTGTTTCAAGAGAAATGGGAATCCCAGCTGTCGTCGGAACACGCGAAGCAACTACAAAATTAAAAGATGGAGAAATAATTACTGTCAACGGTTCATCAGGAAAAATTTATCAAGGAAAAGTCGCAGAAGATCAGAAAAAAGAGATTCTTCCTGTTTCTGCAAAAACAAACACAAAAATAAAAGTTATGGTTGATTTACCAAGTTTTGCAGAAAGAGCGTCGAGAACTGGAATAAAACAAATCGGTTTAACAAGAATTGAAGGAATAATTTCAGAATCAGGAAAACATCCAAATCACTTCTTGAAAAATGGAAACATCGAAGATTATGAAGAAGTAATTTACAAAGGCGTCGACGGAATTTCAAAATATTTTGACGAAATCTGGGTTCGGACTTCGGATATAAGAAGTGATGAATTCAAAAATTTAGAAGGCGCACCTAAAAAAGTTGAAACAAATCCGATGTTAGGAATGCACGGAATTAGATACGGAATAAAAAATCCAGAAATCTTAAAATCAGAATTAAAAGCTTTGAAAAGAATTGCAAATGAAGGGAAAAAAATAGGAGTAATGATGCCCCAAATTATTTCTATTAGTGAAGTTCAAGAAGTTAAAAAAATATTAAAAGAAATAGATTTCACAAATTTAAAAGTAGGAATCATGGTTGAAACACCTTCTTCAGTTCAGTTAATAAAAGAATTTTGTGAAGAAGGAATTGATTTTATTTCTTTCGGGACAAACGATTTAACACAATATATCCTAGCTGTTGACAGGGGAAATGAACAAGTTCAACATCTTTATGACGAAATGCATCCTGCAGTTTTGCATCAGTTGGAATTTGTAATCAGAGTTTGCAAAAGAAATAATGTTGAAACAAGTATTTGCGGACAAGCAGGGAGCAAAAAAGAAATGGTAAAATTCCTCGTCGAAAAAGGAATAGATAGTATAAGTGTAAATGCAGATGTTGCAAAAGAAATTTCTGATTACGTCGCTGAAATTGAAAAACAGAGAGGCGAAGAACCAAGACAATATCAACCAGAAACTCCAAAAATACATGGAATAGAAGAAGCAGAAAAAAAACAGGAAGTTAAAGAAGAAAATAAAGATGAACTTAAAAAAGAAGGAACATCTCTTGATATTTATTAATAACAAAATTTTATAAATAAAAAAACCCTTAATTAAATAATGCCTACAAAAAAAAGTGGAACAAAAAAAAGAAAGAAAAGATCACCTTCTCCTAAAAGAAATTTGAATGTTGAAAAAGCACTTATAGATAATTTTGTTTCTTTGCAAAAAGTTTTAACAACAATGGCAGTAAAATTTGATTCTCTCTCAACACAAATTTCAAAATTGCTTGAACTATTTGAAATCTCAGCAAAAAGTTTAGCCGAAAAAGGATATTCTCTCGAGGACAAAAAAGTCGCAGAAAAAATGGATAACTTACTTGAACAAAATAAAATAATTGCAAAAGGTGTTGCACTTTTATATGAAAAAGAAAAACCTCAACAAGAAATACGAATGCCCCAAACACAACCAATGCAAAGAGAAAATCCACAAAGATTTTCTATGCCTGTTCAAGAAAAGAAAGACCTAAGAAAAATAGGGGTTTAAATGACAATTCAATTTTCTGAAACATTTAGAAAAAATTTTCTGATTATCTTTACAAGAGAATTAATTAAAAATTCTAATCAAAAAGAAATTGTTCAATTAGAAAATATTTTAAATGAAGATAAAAACACTCCAAAAACTTCTTTTGTTCCACAATTACAACAAACTCAACAGATTATTCAAGAAAGAATTTCTCCTCCAAAAATAACCCCCATTCAAAGAGAACCTCCTCAAAATATAAAACCGATTCAAAGAAAAGTTCAAGAAATTAAAAAACCAATAATCCAACCAACAAGAAGATTTACAGAAAGGCAAATGCTTTTTATTCCAGAACCACGACTTCCAAAACATCTTGAATATTTAAAACCAATTCCAATAAATGAAATTTCTGGGATAGATTTAGAAAAATTAAATCCATTAGTTAAAGATAGGGCCGTTAAAGTTATAGAAGGAGCACCAGATGCGAATGTAATTGTTATGGGAGATATGGGAACAAAACCAACAAGAATTAATTTAACAAAAGAAGATATTGACAAGATAATACAAAAATTTTCAGAGAAATCAAAAATTCCAGTTACAGAAGGAATTTATAGAGTTGTTGTAGAAAATTTAATTTTATCTGCAATAGTTTCAGAAGCAATTGGTTCAAGATTTGTCATCAAAAAAATTCTTCCTCTGCCTAATCAAAATAAAAATTATCAAATAATTCCTAAAAAATTTTAATTATTGAGAAGTTTCTTGATAACATTCAAGAGCAACTAAGTTAATTGTCTGATTTTCTCCAATAGGTAAAGCAACTGGTTGCTGACATGTTACTGCCTGTTGAGCAATTGTCAAAACTACATCTTCTACTCCTTGATTATATCCCTTCACAACCAAACCATTCAAAGCTGGTTGAACTAAAAAGATATAACAAACAACAAGCAAAAGTGCAACAGCAACAATTCCCAAGAGCAAAATCAAAACGTCTCTTTTATCCTTTATTTTCATAAAGAGTTAAACAAATCCTTATTTAAAAACATTTTGAAAATTTATAAAGAATAAATCATTTAAATAAATATGAATAAAGAAATTACAAAAGTAAATATAAAATTTCCATTATTCATTTTGTAAGATGGAAGACAAAATAAATAAAGAAAAAATAGAAAAATATTTTGATTTAACATCGCGAGCATTAAAAGAAGTTAAGAAAAACATAATAAAGGGAAAAGAAAAATACGCGAAAGAAATAATTGAGATGGTTGGGAATTATCTTTCTGACGCAAAACATTTCGAGAAAAAAGGCGATTTTGTAAATTGCTTCGCAGCATTGAACTACGCACACGGCTGGCTCGATTCAGGAGTTCGCCTAGATGTTTTTGATGTTAAAGATGATAAGTTGTTTACAATAAAATAAGGTTATAAAACATTATTAAATCCTTTTATATATAGCTCATTAAAATGATATGAATTAGTTCAACTTATTCATAATAAATTCCTTATAATTCCCCCAGGAATTTAATTCAAGAGAATATTTTTTGAATATTCCTCTTTCTAAGATTAAATTCCCTTTTACATTAAAAATATCTCCGCATTTTGCACCCAAAAGATAAAAGAAAAAGTTAGAACGGAGCTTAGAAATATGATATTTTTTATATCTGCCTTTCACCTTATAAAATCCAGGAACACTATTAGCCCTTTTTGTATTTAATATCTTCACTTTTACATTAATTATACCTAAATTTTTTTTCATAAAATTAAAGCTTCTCTTAATTTTGTATGTTGGCGTGATATTTATATGAGTGCCACCAATAATTCCAATTGTTTTTATCGACTCAAATTCTCTTGCAGTTTTCATGTCAATAAAAAAAGGGGTACTTTTATTTTTTCTTCTCAAATAAATTTTTTCAACATTTTTTTTGTAAGATACAAAAGTAGAGTCAAAGATTTTATGTTTGTTTTTTTCTAATAAAATAGAATCTCTTTTCCCAAAAACAATTATATCTAAATCACTTCCTTTATTATCTAAGAGAAATCCCCTTGCTTTCAAATAATTTGAACCAGTTAACCCAATATTATTTATCCCGACACTATTCAACTTTTTTTCTATATAAGAATATTTTTCAAAAATTTCTTTTTTATTTCTAATAAAATCAAAACAGGATAAATAAGTTCTAACATTCTTTTCATCTATCATTGGAACAAAAATATTTTCTCCAATTTTTGTTAGGTATTTTTTTAAGATAATTTCTTTATCAATTAATTTTGACAAATGATTCCCTTGTACAGAATAGATAGGGTATGCAATAATTTTCCCCCACGGATGAGAATTATCATAAATTCTAAATATCAAATTATCCATGAGAAACATATCTCCAAAGATTTTTCTATATTTCATTTTTTAAGACACTGTGAATAGTTTCATAATCATTTCGAATAACTCCATTTATTCCATGTCCAAAAGAATGTTCAACTATTCGAATATTTTCTCTCTTAATATTTTTTGAATGTTTTATAGAAACAACATTGTCATTTGGATCATGAAAAATAGTAATCGGGAGATTTATCCTGTTCAAATAATAATCTTTAGAACATTCTCTAAAAGACTTCATTTTTTTTGTTAGATTATCAAATCTTATTCTAAAAATATGTTTATATGCTCTTTTTACAAAAGGAAGTAAGTCATCTAAGTTTTGTTCATTTCCATCTTGATTATGGGAAGAATAATCTAAAACGGGAGAGAATAAAAGTACTTGGTCAAATTTTTGTAAAGTCGCCAACCCCATACAAATAGCCCCGCTGAAACTTCCCCCAAATAAGAATAATTTTTGGATACCAAATTTTTTTACAGACATATCCCACAGGTTTAGAAATTCTCCAGAACGCATATTTTCAATAAAGTTAGATAATTCGATTACAGGGTTATTACTAAGAAAAATTCCGTCACTTTGATATGTCCCACTATAATGAGGCCAAAAAACATTATAACCCAAAGAATGTAAAAGTTCTATAGTTTTTTTATCTGCGCCATTCGACGGGAATCCTTCTAAAATTAAGATGGTATCTTTTGGTTCATCATACGTCAAAGATTCAAAGAAAATATCTTTGTAATATGATTTTAAGATTATGTCTCCCATTTTGATTTATTGTATTATCACTTTTTAACACTTTCTTTTCTAATTAGGTCCACAGTTGCAGGGACGAATGGAGCTAGCTTGTCTACCACTGTTGAATATCTTTTGGAAAGTCCCACCAAATTTCCATCGTTAAGAGGTTTTAGTTTATTTACTTCTTTGCTAATCTCTCTTGTTTCAATTCGTGATTCTTCTATTATACAAGGATATCTAAATTGAGAAACCTGATCTGTATGCAAATTATTAGCAAGAGGTAAAGTCGGATGATAGGGAACAATTCGTCTTAAGTTTGCTAGAGAATGTAAAAAATTCTTATTACCTATCATTTTTGAGTAATCTAAGGTTACAGAAGATTTTTGAGAGGGGTATAAAGAAAGGAGAGAAATTCTAAGAACATCCGAATCATATTCATCTTTTATCAAGTTACTTAAGTCCCACTTCTCTTTTTCGCCAGAAAGATTTACTCTTGGCCAGACAACTAATTCATCAAACCCCGGATCATTATCCAACACCAATCTTGTAATAAACCTTAAAAATATGTACTTTGCTAAGACATCATCTGAGGATAAAAATGTAAACCTGGAATCAGGGTATTTATGATCCCATAAATTGGATAATATAAACAAGGGAGAAATATTCTCCATGCCTTCATACATAGGATTTTTTATAGAATAAAACGTATCTCCTGTTATCTTGTGGGGTTCTTGAAGATTATTTTGTATAAACCTTTCTAAGTCAGATTTAGCTTTTCTTGAAGGAATGTTTATAGACTCGATCCTCTCTTGCAAATTAAAATCTTGATTTATTTTATTACAATCCAAAAAATGGGAGATTCCTTTTGTCAACAGATAGCCCTTTTCGCTTAGTTTTCTAAAATCTTCAGATATACCTTCAATTATTTCATCTTCATTATCGAATAAACTTTCATCAGAAGTTAAATTAAATAAAAATCTTAAATCACTTTCACTAATTAACTCTTTAGATAGTTCTTTTATATTTTGATGGTATTCATTTAAGGACTTACCTTCTGATTTTATCCAGTTCTCTGACTTTTTACCAAACATATTAAATGAATAATTTGGAAAAATAACATTTTCTCCAATCTCCATCTTTTGTCTTGCAATCGTATCAGCTAAGTACAGAAAGAATCCGTGTTTTGTCTTTGTTCTAAAATGGTCGTAAAACCCGATTGGGGGATTTGCTATAACTCTTTTATTCATTTAGTAGCTCCTCTACCTTTTTATTCACACATTCGGAAATCTCCTTTGAAGTAAGTTCAGAATTAATCATTTCTATTTTGTTTTTTGCACTTAGTTCCTGTATAATCTTTTCAAATAAAGAATAATAATTCTGAACAATATTCGTCTTAAATTCGATATCATGAAAATCAGTTATAGACTCAGTTATCCTTTTTAGTAAAATATCTTTGGGAGCATGTAGTACAAAAGTTAATTCGGGGATAATAACTTCTACTTGTTTTTTCGTCTTGGGATTATAACAATAAATGGCCTCTTCTAAAGAAATTTCTCCAAGTAGATTTCTCATTGTAAAATATCTTGAAACATAACATCTATCTAAAATAAGAACCCCAGACCGATATTTTCCATTTTTTATTGTAGGGGGTAGAATATTATCTTTAAAATGATTTATCTCTCTGTTTAATTTTTGATATTTCAGGTTCATCTTTTTGATTTCTTCATCTAGCGGATGTTTCTGTTGAAAATAATTAAAATGCTTCCTCCACCATAGGGAAGGGGAATCAAAAACGCTACTTCCAGTACCCCTTCTTGTTCCATCTCCTCTTGCTACAAGAGAAAAGACATTCTTAGATAAAAGGTCTTTCTGTAACAATTCTATCTGGGTACTTTTTCCACTTCGATATAATCCATCAAAAGCAACAACAATAATTTTTTTCATAAACCTATATATTAAAATGATTTATAATTGTTACTATTAAATGATAACTCAATTTTATTTCACTTCAATTAATAAACGCTCTTTTTTGCAATCCTACATCCCAAAATATAAAAATCCCTTTCACTTAATTAATTTATGAAAAAGGTGATTGTTCTAAGTCTCGGTGGAAGTTTAATAATTCCCGACGACGTAAGCGTAAAATATCTTAAAGAATTCAAAAAAGTAATTTTAAAAAATACAAAAAAACACAAATTCGTCGTCGTTTGCGGAGGTGGGAGTGTTGCAAGAAAATATATTTCTGCTTTAAGAGAGATTAAAATAAATGACAAATTACAAAGTTTTTCTGGAATTTCAGCGACGAGAATGAACGCGCGTTTTATGAATTATTTTTTTGACCAAAATCCTGAAAGAGGAATTCCACACACAATGAAACTCCTAAAAGAATACGTAAAAAAACAAGATGTAACTTTTTGCGGAGCTCTGGAATACAAACCAAATCAAACTTCTGATTCAACATCAGCAGAAATTGCGAGACAATTAAAAACTGATTTCATAAATTTAACAGATGTTCCAGGACTTTACACAAAAAACCCAAAAGAATTCAAAGACGCAAAATTCATTTCAAAAATTTCTTGGAAAGATTTTAACAATATTGCAAACAAATTAAAATTCAAACCAGGACAACATTTCGTTTTAGACCAAACAGCAGCAAAAAGAATTATGGAAAACAAAATAAAAACTTACATCCTCGGAAAAGATATGAAACAACTTGATAATTTACTAAATGGAAAAAAGTTTAAAGGAACAGGAATAGGAAATTAAATGAATCAAATATTAATTTCAGAAACAAACTTTGAAAAAGCAAGAAAACTCATAAAAGAAAATTCAG